>JASLGD010000500.1 GCA_030150305.1 Caldimonas sp.
AGTAAAGGAGGAGGCCCGGCCGTTCAGGCCTGGGCCGGGGGACATGGAGGAAATCGGCCACCCGCCGCCCGCGCCCGCAGTGCGCCGCCACGTGCGCCGCAGTGCGCCACCGCGTGCGCCCGCACTGCGCATGCACGCACAGCGCGTGCGCTACCGATGCCGCTCGCGAGGCGAGCCGGCATCGGCGCGCTTCAGCGCGCCGCGGCGACCGTCTTGCTTCGCGCCGGCGCCGGCGTCGGCGTCGGCACCTTGGCGATCGCGGCGCCGGTCGTGCCCTCGACCGGCAGATGCTTCTCGCGCCACTCGGGCATGCCGCCGCGGAACCAGTAGATCTTGGTGTAGCCCTCTTGCTGCGCGGTGCGCGAGGCCTTGTACGACTTCCAGCACTCGGGGCCATTGCAGAGGAAGACGATCGGCTTGTCCTTGGGGAAGCTCTTCAGCGCGCTGAAGTCGTCCTTCTTGCCGTCGAAGTCGATCTCCTTCAGGCTCTTCTCGACGTACGACGCGAGCACGGCGCCGCGGATGTGCTCGCTCTCGTATTCGTTCTTCGAGCGGGTGTCGACGATCGTGACGCCCTGCTTGCCGAGCTCGGCGACCTGCTCCGCGCTCACTCGCACGACGCCGTTGACCGACTCGGGCGTCGCGATGCCGAGCGAGGCGACGTACGTGAACTGCTTGGTGGCGTCGGCGGAGGCGAGACGGAAGCGGCCGACGCCGGGGATGACGCCGTCCGGCGAGTTCACCCAATCGCCCAGGCGCCCGCACTCGGTCGCGCAGAAGTCCTTGCGAACGACCATGTTCATGCCGCCCGGGACCGGCCGCGTCCTCGCCAGGATGCGCGCCTGCCCCGGATGCGACGCGATCCACTCCTTGGCCTGCGTCTCGTCGGCGACCGTGACGTCGGCCATGTCGAACGAGAGCGCGACGAGGCCGCCGCCGCTGGTGTTGCCGTAGGTGACCTTGCTGAATTGCGGCAGCTTGACGCCGGCCTCCGTCAGCAGGCCCTTGGCGACGTAGCTGCGCAGCGAATCCTGCTGCGGCAGGTAGAGGCGCTTGCCGGGCAGCTTCTCGACCTTGTCGATGTCGTTCTTGACGACGAGCGCGTAGACCTGGTCCTGGCCGCTCGTCGCGAGCAGTTGGTACGCGTGCAGGATCGCCGACGCGGTGACGTGCGCGGGCGCGATGATGATCTCGTTCTCGACCGTCCGGCTGGCGCGCATGACGTCGGCCATCGTCGCCGTCTGCGCGACGGTGGCGCGCAGGCCGGTCGCCTTCGTCAGCGTCTGCGCGGGCGCGAGCGACGCGCTGAGCAGCACGTCGCCGGTGGTGTCCGCGGGATCGATGCCGAGCAGCACGTGGATCTCGCCGGCCAACGCCGAGGCGGCGAAGAGCGAGCAGAGCGCCGCGAGCGCGGCAGCACGGACCGACGTGGCTAAAGGCTGCATGGAGTTCTCCCTGACCGTCGCCGGGTCGCGACAAACCTGCGGAGCTTACGGCGCGCTCCCCGCGAATCGGGGGTTTTGCCTCGTCCAAGCGGAAATTAGTTCACGTCTATTGCGACTGCGCCACAGTCGCGCGCCCGAATGAAAAGCGCCCGGGCTGCGAACAGCGACCGGGCGCTCGTGCGAGCGGCGCGCGAGATCAGCCGATCCGGACCGGTACGAAGATCTTCTCGCCCTCGCGCTGGACGAGCAGCGCGACGCTCTTCGGCTTGCCGGCGAGCACGCTCTTGATCTGCTCGATCGACTGCACCGGCTTGCCGTTGATCGCGAGCAGGACGTCGCCGGCCTGGATGCCGGCGCGCTCGGCAGCGCCGCCGACGTCCTCGACGACGAGGCCGCCGTCGAGCTTGGCCTGGCGCCGTTCGTCGCGCGTCAGCGGCCGAAGCGAGAGGCCGAGCGTGCCCGGCTCCGCATTCGCCGACGCGTCGGCGAGCTGCTTCGGTTCCTTGTCGGCGGCGCCGAGCTTCGCTTCGACGATGCGCTCGGAGCGGTCACGCCAGACCTTGAGCTTGACGTGCTCGCCCGGCGCCGACATGCCGATCAGGCTCGACAGCTCGCCCGAGCGGACGACCGGCTCGCCGTTGACCTCGGTGATCACGTCGCCCGACTTCAGGCCCGCCGCTGCGGCGGCGATGTCCGGCGTCACGTTCGAGACGAGCGCGCCGTCAGGACGCTTGAGGCCGAACGAGTCGGCGAGCGACTGGTTGAGGTCCTGCACGGTGACGCCGAGGCGGCCGTGCTGCGCCTTGCCGGTCGAGACGATCTGGTCCTTGACCTTGAGCGCGACGTTGATCGGGATCGCGAACGAGACGCCCTGGAAGCCGCCGGTGCGCGAGTAGATCTGCGAGTTGATGCCGACCACCGAGCCGGTGCCGTCGAACAGCGGGCCGCCCGAGTTGCCGGGGTTCACCGCGGCGTCGGTCTGGATGAAGGGAACGACCGCATCGCCCGGAAGCGAGCGTCCCTTCGCGCTCACGATCCCCGACGTCGCCGTCTGCTCGAGGCCGTACGGCGCGCCGATCGCGAGCACCGGATCGCCGACCTCGAGGTTCTTCGGATCACCGAGCCGAACGACGGGCAGGCCCTTGGCGTCGATCTTCAGCACCGCGATGTCGGTCGCGGTGTCGAAGCCGAGCACCTTCGCGTTGTACTCGCGCCGGTCGCTCAGCTTGACGGTGACGTCCTTGGCGTCGCGCACGACGTGCGCGTTGGTGAGGATGAGCCCGTCGGGGCTGATGATGAAGCCCGAGCCGAGGCCCTTGAACGGCATCGACGGGCTGCCGCGACCGCCGCGCTGGCCGAAGCCGGGAACGCCGCGGAAGAAGCGGAAGAACGGGTCGTCCTCGAGGCCGGGCGGCAGGCCCTGGTCTTCGAGCGACGCCTTGTGCGAGCCCTCGACGGTGATGCCGACGACCGCGGGCGCCGATTGCTTGACGATCGCGCGGTAGTTGGGCACCTGTCCGGGCGGCGTGCTCATCGGCGCCGGCGGAACGACGCGCTCGCCGGTCTGCGGCGTGGCCTGCGCGACGACCGCCGCGGGCTCGTCGTGCTTGAAGAAATGCGGAAGATCGATCGCTCCCGCCGTCCCGACGGCGGCGATGCCGGCGCCGAGCAGCGCTGCGTTCAACGGGTTCAGCTTCATGGTGATGGGGTCCTCTTTGGACAGGCGGAAGGCTCCGCGGACCGAGCCAAGATAAGGCCGTCGCGTTAGGCCTCAATGAGCCGTCGGTGAAGCGAGGATTAAGACGGCGCGTGCGGCTCGGGCGGGAAGCGCACCGTCGCGCGCAGGCCGCCGGCGGGCGATGCGTCGAGCGACAACGCGGCGCCGTGGCGCTCGGCGACGCTGCGCACGATCGCCAGACCGAGGCCGCTGCCCTCTTCGTCGGCGCCCGCACGCCGGAAGAACCGGTCGAACACGCGCTCGCGCTCGTCGGCCGGAATCCCGGGACCGGCGTCGTCGACGCGCAGCAGCGCGGCGCCGTCGTCGTCGCGCGCCACCGCGACGTCGACACGTCCGCCGCGCGGCCCGTAGCGGATCGCGTTGTCGACGAGGTTGCGGACGAGCGCGGCGAGGCCGCTGCGCTCGCCGCGCACGACGACGGGGTGCTCGGCGTCGAGCGCGAGCTCGCTGCTGCGGTCGTGCGCGAACGGGTGCATCGCGGCGAGCGTCTCGCGCGCGAGCTCGGCGAGGTCGACCGGCTCGAGCAGCGGCGGCGCCGCACCCGGCTCGGTGCGCGCGAGCGTCAGCAGCTGCTCGATCAGCCGCGTCGCGCGCTCGATGCCGGCGGCGATGGCGGCGAGCGCGGCACGCCGCGCCGCCTCGTCGTTCGCGCCCTGCAGCAGCCGCAGCTGCAGCTTCAGCGCGGTGAGCGGCGAGCGCAGCTCGTGGGCGGCGTCGGCGACGAACGCACGCTGGCTGTCGAACGAGCTCGAAAGGCGCGCGAGCAGCGCGTTGAGCGCGCTCGCGAGCGGCGCGATCTCGTCGGGCAGCTCGTCGGTCGGCACCGGCGCGAGCGAGCGTGCGTCGCGCGTTCGCACCTCGCGCGCGAGCCGCTCGATCGGCGCGAGATTGCGCGCGGCGAGCCACCAGATCGCGAGCGCCGCGACCGGCGTGACGACGAGCAGCGGCAGCACGCTGCGCCAGGCCGCGTGGGCGGCGAGCCGCTGGCGGATGTCGACTGGCTGCGCGACCTGGATCACGCGGTCGCCCGTCGCGACGCCGTACGTCCGCCACGCGCGGCCGGCGACGGTGAGCGTCGCGAGGCCGAGCAGCGCGCGCTCGGGCAGCGCAGCGTGCGGCCGCGACGCGTAGATCGCGCGGCCGTCGACGGTCCAGATCTGGATCACGACGTCGAGCTGCGCGTCGGCGAGCGTGTCGGCCTGCAGCGGGTCGATCTCGCCCTGGTCGCGCAGCGACAGCGCCATCTGCCGCAGCTGGTAGTCGAACAGCTTCTCGGTCTCGCCGAGGACGTTGTGGTACGTGATCGCGGCCATCGCCGCGGCGGCGAGCGCGAGCAGGCCGACGAGCGAGACGAGCAGGCGCAGGCGCAGCGAGTTCATCGCTCGGGCGCGCGCGTGTCGACGAAGTAGCCGACGCCGCGCACGTTGCGGATGAAGTCGGCGCCGAGCTTCTTCCTCAGCTGGTGGATGTAGACCGAGACCGCGTTGCTCTCGATCTCCTCGCCCCAGCCATAGAGGCGGTCCTCGAGCTGCGAGCGCGACAGCACCGCGCCCGGCCGCGCCATCAGCGCCTCGAGGACCGCGTACTCGCGCGCCGACAGCACGACCGGCTCGCCGTCGCGCGTCACGCGGCGCTGCGCCGGATCGAGGGTGACGCCGCCGTGCGCGAGCAGCGGCTCGCCGCGGCCGGCGTGGCGGCGCAGCACGGCGCGGATGCGCGCGGCGAGCTCGTCGAACTCGAACGGCTTGACGATGTAGTCGTCGGCGCCGGCGTCGAGCCCGGCGACGCGGTCACCGCGCGCGTCGCGCGCGGTGACGACGATCACCGGCGTCGCGTCGCGTCGCGCGCGCAGCGCACGCAGCACGCCGAGGCCGTCGGCCGGGCCGCCGCCGCTGCCGCGCGGCAGCCCGAGGTCGAGCAGGACGAGGTCGAAGCGCTCGCTCGCGAGCGTCGCGTCGGCGGCGGCGGTGTCGCGGACCCAGTCGACCGCGAAGCCTTCGAGGCGGAGCGCGCGCTGCAGGCTCTCGCCGATCATGCGGTCGTCTTCGACGAGCAGGAGGCGCATGGCGGGCCGAGGATACGGCAGCGCATGTCGGCGCGCGCGGCACGACAATGC
>JASLGD010000531.1 GCA_030150305.1 Caldimonas sp.
GATGAAAGCCGAAGGCGTGGTGTTCCGCACCGGCGTGCTGGTCGGCCGCCTGCCGGAAGCCGGCAAGATCACCAACCATGCCCAGGAAAGCCTGAGTCCCGACGAATTGACGGCGCAGTTCGACGCGGTGCTGCTGGCGGCGGGCGCCGAGGTCTCGCGCGACCTGCCGGTGCCGGGGCGCGACCTCGACGGCGTGCATTTCGCGATGGAGTTCCTGCCGCAGCAGAACAAGGTCAACGCCGGCGGCACCGTCGAGCGGCAGATCCGCGCCGACGGCAAGGACGTGATCGTGATCGGCGGCGGCGACACCGGCAGCGACTGCGTGGGAACCAGCAACCGCCACGGCGCGAAGAGCGTGACGCAATTCGAGCTGCTGCCGATGCCGCCGGAGCGCGAGAACAAGCCGCTCGTCTGGCCGTACTGGCCGGTCAAGCTGCGCACGTCGTCGAGCCACGAGGAAGGCTGCGAGCGCGAGTTCGCGATCGCGACCAAGGAGTTCCTCGGCGAGGGCGGCAAGCTCACCGCGCTGAAGGCCGTGCGCCTCGAATGGCAGGGCGGCAAGATGGCCGAGGTGCCCGACACCGAGCAGATCATCCCGGCGCAGCTCGTCCTGCTCGCGATGGGCTTCGTCAGCCCGCTCGCGAGCTTGCTCGACGCGTTCGGCGTCGAGCGCGACGCGCGCGGCAACGCCAAGGCGAGCACCGAGGCGGCAGGCGGCTACGCGACGAGCGTGCCGAAGGTGTTCGCGGCCGGCGACGTCCGCCGCGGCCAGTCGCTCGTGGTGTGGGCGATTCGCGAGGGCCGTCAGGCGGCGCGTGCCGTCGACGAGTTCCTCACCGGCTTCAGCGAGCTCCCTCGCTGATGGCCGAGCTTTCGTCGCGGCCGACCGACCCTTCCCGCAGCGATTCGCTCGTCGAGATCGACCACGTCGTCTTCGGCTACGACACGCGGCGCACGATCCTCAACGACGTCTCGCTGACGTTCGGCCGCGGCAAGGTCACCGCGATCCTCGGCGGCTCCGGCTGCGGCAAGACGACGCTGCTGCGCCTGATCGGCGGCGTCTACCCGACGACCGCGGGCGCGGTGCGCGTCTTCGGCGAGGTCGTCGACGCGCACGACGACGCGCAGCTGTTCGCGTTGCGCCGCCGCCTCGGCATGTTGTTCCAGTTCGGGGCGCTGTTCACGGATCTCTCGGTGTTCGACAACGTCGCGTTTCCGCTGCGCGAGCACACCGACCTCGAGGAGGCGATGATCCGCGACATCGTGCTGATGAAGCTGAACGCGGTCGGTCTGCGCGGCGCCGCGGGCCTGCGCATCGCCGACCTCTCGGGCGGCATGGCGCGCCGCGTCGCGCTCGCGCGCGCGATCGCGCTCGACCCCGAGCTGCTGATGTACGACGAGCCGTTCGCCGGCCTCGACCCGATCTCGATGTCGATCGCCGCCAACCTGATCCGCACCCTCAACGACACCACGGGCGCGACCTCGATCCTCGTCTCGCACGACGTCGACGAGTGCTTTTCGATCTGCGACTACGCGTATCTGATGTCGTCGCAGGGCAAGGTCGTCGCCCACGGCACGCCCAAGCAGCTCGCCGCGTCGGAGGACCCCGAGGTGCGCCAGTTCATCCGCGGCGAGCCCGACGGGCCGGTGCGCTTCCACTATCCCGCTAGGCCGCTGGCGGAAGACTTCGGGGTCGGAGGCGCTTGATGGCGCATCGCACGCGGCCGCTCGCCGACGACTTCGGAGTCGACGCTTGACCGACGCGATCGCCGCCGTCGGCAGGCGCACGCTCGAGGTGCTGCGCATCCTCGGCCACCACGCGACGTTCTTCCTCGACATCCTGCGCGCCTGCCCGGCTGCGCTCAGGCGACCGTTCCTCGTGGTGGCGCAGATCCACGCGATCGGCAACCTCTCGCTCGTCATCATCCTCGCCTCGGGGCTCGCGGTCGGCTTCGTCCTCGCGCTGCAGATGTACTACGCGCTGGTCACGTACGGCGCCGCCGAGTCGCTCGGGCTGATCGTCAACCTGTCGCTGACGCGCGAGCTCGGGCCGGTCGTCACCGCGCTGCTCTTCGCCGGCCGCGCCGGCACGTCGCTCACGGCGGAAATCGGCCTCATGAAGGCAGGAGAGCAGCTTGCCGCCATGGACATGATGGCGGTCGATCCGCGCAGCCGCGTCCTCGCGCCGCGCTTCCTCGCCGGCATCGTCTCGATGCCGATCCTCGCGATCCTCTTCTCGTCGATCGGCATCCTCGGCGCCTACGTCGTCGCCGTGCTGCTGATCGGCGTCGACGCGGGCAACTTCTGGTCGATCATGCAGTCGGGCGTCGACGTCCGCCGCGACATCGGCAATGGCATCGTCAAGAGCTTCGTGTTCGGCCTGATCTGCACCTTCATCGCGCTCTACCAGGGCTACGAGGCCGAAGCGACGCCCGAGGGCGTCGCCCACGGCACGACGCGCACGGTCGTCATCTCGTCGCTCGGCGTGCTGATGATGGACTTCGTCCTGACCGCGCTCATGTTCTCGACGCCGTAGCGGCGTCGGCCTCCACCCACCGCGCACACACGGAAACGTCAGATGGGCAAGAAAAGCGTTGAAATGCTGGTCGGCATCTTCGTCCTGCTGGGCATGGCGGGACTCGTGTTCCTCGCGTTGAAGGCCGCCAACCTCGGCACCTTCAGCAGCGGCGACACCTACACGCTGCGCGCGTACTTCGACAACATCGGCGCGCTCAAGGTCCGCGCTCCGGTGCGAAGCGCCGGGGTCACCGTCGGTCGCGTGGCGTCGATCAAGCTCGACCCGAAGCTCTACCAGGGCGTCGTCGAGCTCGCGATCGAGCGCGGCGTCCAGTTCCCGAGCGACTCGTCGCTGCGGATCCTGACCTCCGGGCTGCTCGGCGACCAGTACGTCGGCGTCGAGCCGGGCGCTTCCGAGAAGATGTGGGCACCCGGAGCCGAGATCAAGCAGACACAATCGGCGGTCGTGCTCGAGAGCCTGATCAGCCAGTTCCTGTTCAGCAAGGCCGCCGACGCCGGCAGCACGGCGGCGCCGGCCCCATCGTCGCCAGGCGGAGGGAAGAAATGAAGAGACGCAACCGGCGCTTCGCGCGGGTCGGGGCGGCGCTCGTCGCCGCCGCTGCGCTCGCCGGTTGCCAGACGATCCGCGAGGGCCGCGGCGGCCCTGGCCAGAGGCTCGACCCGTGGGAGAGCTGGAACCGCAAGGTCTTCAACTTCAACGAGGACGTCGACCGCACGGTGCTGATCCCGGTCGCGACCGCATACACCAACGTCGTTCCGCAGCCGGTCCGGCGCAGCGTCGGCAACTTCTTCAACAACTTCGCCGACGCCTGGTCCGCGGTCAACAACGTGCTGCAGGGCAAGATCGAGCCTGCGTTCGAGGATGCGACGCGCGTCGGCGCGAACACGCTGTTCGGGCTGTTCGGCATCCTTGACGTCGCATCCGAGATGGGCCTGGACCACCACTACGAGGACTTCGGCCAGACGCTCGGGCGCTGGGGCGTCGGCGCCGGCGCGTATGTCGTGTTGCCGATCCTCGGCCCTTCGGACGTGCGCGACGCGTTCGCGCTGCCGTTCGACTGGCAGGCGACGCCGACCGCATTCTTCGACGAGACGAGCGCGAAGGTCGGCATGAGCGTGCTGCAAGTGCTCAACACGCGTTCGGCCCTGCTCGGCGCGACCCGCGTCATCGACGAGATCTCGCTCGACAAGTACACCTTCGTTCGCGACGCTTACCTGCAGCGCCGCCGCAGCCTCGTCTACGACGGCAACGTCCCCGAAACGCCGTCTCCGCCCGAGGATGCCGCCTCGGCGCCGGCGGGCGGAGCGTCGTCGCCGGGCGCCGCCGCCGAAGACAACCTCTCGCGGCCGGCGCCGGCAGCGCCGGCCTCCGCGCCGTCGCCGTCGCAGCCGACGGCTTCGGCGCCGCGTTGAGCTCGAGGCTGCTCTGTGAACCTCGAGCGGTCGTCGTGCGTTGTCTGACGATGGGGCGCGTCCCCTGTCCCCGACAGGGTTCCTGAACATCGCGCACCCTGCGTCCTTCACCCCGAAAAAGGAACATTCATGTCCATGACCAGAATCAGCGGCTGGCTCGCTGCGGCGGTCCTCTCGGTCGCCGCGGTCGCCGCCCACGCGCAGGCGAAGGCGCCGGACGCGCTCATCAAGGAGGTCTCCTCCGACGTTCTCGACGCCGTCAAGGCCGACAAGACGATCCAGGCCGGCGACATCCGCAAGGTGACCGCGCTCGTCGACCAGAAGGTGATGCCGTACGTCAACTTCCAGCGCATGACGGCGTCGGCGGTCGGCCGCTATTGGCGGCAGGCGACGCCGGAGCAGCAGCAGCGCCTGCAGGACGAGTTCAAGACGCTGCTCGTGCGCACGTACTCGGGCGCGCTGTCGCAGGTCAGCGCCGAGCAGAAGGTCGAGCTGAAGCCGATGCGGTCGCAGCCGACCGACAACGAGGTCGTCGTGCGCACCGAGATCCGCGGCAAGGGCGACCCGATCCAGCTCGACTACCGCCTCGAGAAGGCCGCCGAAGCCTGGAAGATCTACGACGTCAACGTGATGGGCGTCTGGCTGGTCGAGAACTACCGCAACAGCTTCGCGCAGGAGATCGGCGCCAACGGCATCGACGGCCTGATCGCCAAGCTCGCCGAACGCAACAAGGCCGCCGGCGCCAAGAGCTGATGTTGCTGCTGCCGGCGACGCTGACTTCGCGCGAAGCGCGGGTGACGCTGCGGATGCTGACGCAGGCGCTGCGCAGCGAAGGCAGCGAAGGTCCCGTGATCGTCGAGGCGGCGCCGCTGCAGCACCTCGATTCGTCGGCGCTCGCGGTCCTGCTCGAGATCGAGCGCCTCGCGATCGCGTGGGGGCGTGCGTTCGTCGTCCGCGGCGCGCCGGCCAAGTTGGCCGCCCTGGCCAAGCTCTATGGCGTCGAGCAGCTGCTGCTCAGGCCAGAAGCGGCCGCGGTCGATCAGCGCATGCCGGCGACGTAGTCGGCGACTGCCTTGACGTCACGGTCGCTGAGCTTGGCCGCGACGGCGTTCATCACCGGGTTGTTGTGGCGCGCACCGCTGCGAAACGCGGTGAGCTGCGCCTCGACGTAGTCCGAATGCTGACCCGACAGGCGCGGATACTGCGCCGGGATGCCGGCACCGCTCGGGCCGTGGCAGCCGGAGCACGCGGGGACGCCGCGCGAGGAGTCGCCACCGCGGTAGATCTTCTCGCCGAGCGCGACCAGGTCCTTGTTCTTCGCGAAGCCGGGCTTGGGCTGCTTGCTCGCGTAGAACGCGGCGACGTTGCGCATGTCGGCGTCGCTGAGCGGCGCCGCCATCGACTTCATGATCGGGTTGTCGCGCTTGCCCGCCTTGAAGTCGGCAAGCTGCTTGACCAGGTAGTCGGGATGCTGGCCCTGGATGATCGGATTGGCGGCGACGCCGCGCGAGCCGTCGTTGGTGTGGCAAGCCGCGCACACCGACGCGGAGAGCGCCGCGCCCTTGGCCGGGTCGGGTGCGCTCGTTGCCGGTTCGGCGGCATGCGCAGCGACGCTCGCGCAGACGAGCATGAGCGTGCGAAGAAGGCTCGGTGCGGGCTTCATGGAGGGCGCAGTCTCTGTGCCAAAACGCGGAATTTTACAATGGCCGCCTCGCGGCGATCATGAGCACCTCGATGCCGACATCTGCAGAGGCGGCCGACGACGTCGCGACGCGCGCGGCGATGGCCTGGGCGCACACCGCGCGCTTCCTCACCACCGCTAGCGCGCTCGCCGAGCTGCCGGCGACCGAGCTGCCGGAGTTCGCGTTCGTCGGCCGCTCCAACGCCGGCAAGTCGACCGCGATCAATGCGCTGACGCAGCAAAAGCGCCTCGCCTTCGCGTCGAAGACGCCTGGCCGCACGCAGCACATCAACCTCTTCGAGCTCGGCCCCAAGCTCGCCGCCGACACGCTCTTCGCCGACCTGCCCGGCTACGGCTACGCCGCCGTCGAGCGCGGCGCCAAGCTGCGCTGGCAGGAAGTGATGGCCGAATACCTCGCCGTCCGGCGCAGCCTGAGCGCGATCGTCGTCCTCGTCGACGCGCGGCTCGGCTTCACGGCGATCGACCGCCAGCTGCTCGGCTTCGTCGCGCCGCGGCTCGCCAACGGCTCGGTCAGGCTGCTCGCGTTGCTCACCAAGGTCGACAAGCTGAATCGACGCGACGCCGACGCAGCGCTGCGCGCGGCCGCCGACGTTCTCGCCGGCATCGCGACGACCGAGAGCGAGGTGTCGCTGTCGCCGTTCTCGGCGACCAGCCGCGTCGGCGTCGGCGATGCCGCGCGGGTTCTCTACGACTGGGCGCACGAGGAG
>JASLGD010000345.1 GCA_030150305.1 Caldimonas sp.
CGTCATCCCCGACCACCACGCGAAGCCGACCAGCGTCGCGAGCAGCCAGCCGGCGCGCAGCGACTCGGTCGCCGCCGCGAGCGGCGCGCGCGCGCCGTCGTCGAGCGTGCGCGCCGCGACGACGCCCGAGCCGAGCCAGAGCGCGAGGTCGAAGTGCCACGCGAACCAGAACAGCAGCAGCGCGTGCGACGTCCAGCTGCTGCGCCACGGCATCCAGGCGACGACGGCGAGCGTCGCCGCCGCAGCGCCGAGGACGACGCGCAGCCACGCGCGCGGCACGGCGAGCGCGGTCGCGACCGCGGCGGCGGCGAGGAGCCCGGAGGCGGCCGCAGGCGGCAGGTCGCGGAACATGCCGAAGCCGAGCAGCCCGGCGCCGACGATCAGCGTCGGCGTGACGAGCTGCTCGACGAAGAGCGGCAGCCGTGCGTTGCGCAGCAGGCCGATCGCGCCGGCGAGGACGACGGCACCGAGCACGTACGCGCCGACCGAATGGCGGAGCAGCTCGCCGAACATCACGCCGATCACCGCGAACAGCGGGATCGCGACGAGCCACGCGCCGAACGCGGTCAGCAGCACGACCGGCCACGGGCGATCGTCGTGCTGCGGCACCGTCGCCGTCGCCGGCAGCACGCCCTCGCCGACGGCGGCGCGGACGACGTCTTCGAGCCGCTGCTCCGAGCTCATCGCGCCGCTCCGTGCCGCCGCGCGAGGTGCAGCAGCAGCGACACCGTCCCCGCGAGCAGCGCCGCGGCGACGAGCGCGAGCAGCATCAGCCGACCGAGCGCGTCTCCGCCGCCGGCGCCGTGGAAGAGCGCGTACGCGAGGCCGCCGACGACCAGCGTGTCGATGCCGAGCGCGACGGCGCTGAGGCCGAAGATCTCGAACGACTCGTCGCGCGCGAGCAGCACCGCAGCGAGCGCGAACACGCCGAGGCCGCAGAAGTAGTGCAGCAGCGCCTGCTCGCCGACGAGGCCGGCGATCGCGGTCAGCCCGATCATGACGACGGCAAGCGCGATCGCGACGCGCTGGCCCCACGCGCCTGCGCCGGTGACGTTGCGGAGCGGCGCGCTCAGGAACGCGACGAGCGCGAGCGCCGCGCCCCAGCCGGCGAGGTGCGCGGCGAGATCGTCGGGCTGGACGCGCCAGCGGTGGCCGGTGTGCGCCTGCACCCAGAGCGAGACCCCGGTCATGACGACGAGCGCCCACGGCGCCCACAGCACGTCGCTGCGCGCGGCGATGCAGAGCGGCAGCGCGAGCAGCGCCCAGACCGCGAACAGCTGCCACGGGTCGGCGCCGGTCTGGTACGCCTGCCCGAAGGTCGCGAAGAGCGCGCCGATCGCGAGCAGCGCGACCAGCCCGAGCGGCGCGCGCGCCGTCGGCCTCCAGAGCGCGGCCGCGCACATCGCGGCGACGAGCGCCTCGAGCAGCACGAAGCGGCCGAAGCGGCCGAGCGTCTGCCAGTTGGCGGCGATCCAGAAGACGACGCCGAGCCCGCCGAGCGCCGCGGCGAGGACGGCGACGCCGCGCGGCAGCCATCGCACCAGGCCCGGCGGCTCGTCGTCGAGTCCGGCGAGCGCGTGCAGGCGTCGCGTCGCAGCGGCGTCGAGGCCGTGCTCGGCGGCGAGCTGCGCCAATCCCGATCGCAGGTCCATCGAATCTCGCCCGAGGCGGTCGAAGCGCGGTGCGCGGTGGGCGCGATGCTACGCGGCGCAGCGACGCGAATGCGCGATCGCGCGCGATCGCGGACGACCGTTCGTCTGCGCGTCGCGCCGGTCGTCGTCGATTGCACGCCGTTCCTCCGTGCCGTTTACACGCGGAGATCGATGTCGCATGCAGCGCTCTCCAGCGCACGAGGTGGCTGTCGATACTTCCGCGCACCTCCACCGGGCAGCGGCAGCAGCGGCGCCCTCCTACGCTCTCTCCCCATGCACAACGATCGCCCGATCTCGTTCGAGGTCCGCCTCACCGTCTGCACCCTCGTCTTCACGCTCGCGGCGACCGCGCTCTTCCTGCGCGACATCGAGAGCACCGCGGCGGCGACGTCGTTCGCGCACTGGCTCGAGCTGGTCGCCTATGCGGTGATCATCGCGTTCCTCATCTATGGCAACGTCGGCTACCAGCTGACGCGGATCGGACACCTGCAGCGCCGCGCCGCGCATCGGCCGAGCGCGCGAAGCGAGCTCGAGGCGTGCCACGACCGCGCCGCGGCGCCGCTCGTCTTTCTCGTCCCCTCGTACCGCGAGGAGGCGCGGATCGTCCGCCAGACGCTGCTTTCGGCGGCGCTGCAGGAGCATCCGAACCGCCGCGTCGTGCTCCTCATCGACGACCCGTTCCGCTTCGACGATCCCGACGCGCTCGCCGCGCTGGTCGCGGTGCGCACGCTCGCGACCTCGCTCGACCGCCAGATGGCCGACGCCGCCGCGCCGTTCCTCGCGGCGCGCGAAGCGTTCCTGCGCCGCGCCGCGGCGGGCGCGATCGACGCCAGCGAGGAAGCGACGATCGTCGGCACGCTCTACCTGCAGGCCGCCGGGGTGCTCGCCGACGAGGCGGCGCTCTGGGAGTGCCTCGACCACACCGACCGCTTCTTCATCGACGCCGTGCTGCGCACGCCCGCTACCGCGCACCGCG
>JASLGD010000592.1 GCA_030150305.1 Caldimonas sp.
GACGTCGGCAAGGCCGGCGTCGCCGACGACGCGCGGATGGTCGCTGTCGTAGCCGCGGTGCGTCGCGAGGTCGAACGCGACGCTGATGCCCTGGCCGCCGCCGTCGAGCGACTTGCGATAGAAGTCGTTCGACGCCTCGGCGGTCGAGAAGCCCGCGTACTGGCGGATCGTCCACGGCCGGCCCGCGTACATGGTGGCCTGCGGCCCGCGCACGTACGGCGGGAAACCGGGCAGCGTGTTCGTCGCCGGCAGGCCCGCGAGATCGGCAGCCGTGTAGAGCGGCTTGACGACGATCCCGTCGGGCGTCTTCCAGGCGAGCCGGTCGAGGTCGCCGCCCGGCGCCGAGCGCGCGGCGGCGGCGCGCCAGGCGGCGAGTGCTTCGGGATCGTCGGCGGACGGAGGATTCACGGCGGGCGGGCGTGGAGTTGCTCGCGGATTATCCCCGCCCGCCACGGCGACAATCCGGGCCATGCCGCGCCCCGCCATCAGCCTGGTCGCCGCCGTCGCCCGCGACGGCGGCATCGGCCACCGCGGCGAGCTCCTCGTCCGCATTCCCGAGGACCTGCGGCGCCTGAAGGCGATCACGCTCGGCCACCCGGTCGTGATGGGCCGCAAGACCTGGCAGTCGATCGGCCGCCCGCTTCCCGGACGTCGCAACATCGTCGTGACGCGCGAGGCGGGTCTGCGCCTCGAAGGCGCGGAGACGGCAGCGTCGCTCGACGACGCGCTCGCGCTCGCCGGCGACGTGCCGGTCGTCCACGTCCTCGGCGGGGCCGAGCTCTACGCGCTGGCGATGCCGCGCGCCGACGAGCTCGAGCTCACCGAGATCGACGCCGAGTTCCCGGCCGACACCTACTTCCCCGCCTGGGACCGCAGCCGCTTCGTGCGCACGTCGCACGAGGCGCACGTGTCCGCAGACGGGCTGCGCTACGCCTTTGTCACCTACAAGAGACTTCCCGAGGGAGATTGAAGATGTCCGAGCATGGAATCCACGTCCACGGTCCGCACGACCACGTCATGGAGCACGAGGCGCACGCCGACCCGCACGGGCTCGCCGGCCGGCTCGCCGTCGCGACCGCGATCCTGGCGACGATCGGCGCGATCTTCTCGTACATGGGCGGGCTGACGCAGGCCAACGCGGGCCTCTTCAAGAACAACGCCGCGATCAAGAAGACCGAGGCGTCGAACCAGTGGAACTACTACCAGGCCAAGAGCAGCAAGCAGAACCTGGCCGAGCTCGCGCTCGAGCTCGCTCCCGAGCCGCGTCGCGCGTTCTACGGCGACGAGGTCAAGCGCTACAAGGGCGAGAAGGAAGACATCAAGAAGGCGGCCGAGAAGCTCGAGGGCGAAGCGACCGAGTGGGACAAGCGCAGCGAGGAGGAGATGCACCAGCACCACCGCTGGGCGCAGGCGACGACCGCGTTGCAGGTCTCGATCGCGCTCGCCGCGATCGCGCTGCTCACGAAGAGCCGGCAGCTGCAGTTCGGGGTCTACGCGCTCGGCGCGATCGGCATCGCGGTCGGCGCCCTCGCCTGGCTGCACATCTGACGGCCGCAGGCGCGATCGACGTCCGCGCGCAGGTGCGCGCGGCGAGCGCTCAGCGCTCGGTCGGCAGCTTGTCGAGCTCGCGGCGCATCTCGGCGATCTCGATCTGCTTGCGCGCGATGTCGGTGCGCATCCGGGCGACTCGGTCGAGATACGACTGCAGGTTCGTCTCGTCCTTGCGCCGCTCGGGGTCGCCGCCGTTGAACTCCTGCTCGAGGCGCGCCAGCTTGCTCTCTTCGCCGCGCAGACGCGACTCGAGCTGGCGGCGCGAGCTGCTCGCGCGCGAGCGCATCGCCGCGCTCTCGGGAGACTCGCGCACCTCGGCCGCTGCCGCCGCCGCGGGCACCGTTGCGCTCGCCGAGGCGGCGCGATCCGACGAGCGCACGACCGACACCGCCGCGTTCTCGACCTTCTTGCAGTGGAGCTTGTCGGCCTCGCTCGGCGTCAGCGTGTTGTTGTAGTCGTTGCCGGGACAGCGATAGAGCACGCCGGACTCGCCTTCGGACCACGCCGACGAAGCGACGAAGACGAGCGATACGGCGACGAAGACGAGGCGTTGGCTCATGGCCGGCGATTCTCGCCGACGAACGCGCGCCGCGGCTGCGGGGTTGCACGCAATGACGACGGGCGGTCGCGATCGCCGGGGAAGCGGCGCGCGAACGCGTCACTTCTCGTCGAGACCGAGCTCCTGGATCTTGCGGGTGATCGTGTTCCTGCCGATGCCGAGCTTGAGCGCCGCTTCGATGCGCCGGCCGCGCGTGGTCGCCAGCGCCGAGCGGATCAGCTGTGCCTCGAACTCGCGCGTCAGCGTGTCCCACACCATCGGTTCGCCGGCGCCGAGCAGCTCGCGCGCGCGCCGCTCGAGTGCGGCGATCCAGTCGCCGCCGGCATCGGCTTCGCGCTGCGGCGCGGCCGTGCGCTCGACGGGTGGAGCGCCGGCGTCGTGGGCAACGGTCGGCGCAGGCGCCAGCGGCGCAGCGCTCTCGCCCGCCGCGTTCGCCTGGCTGTTGGCGGCGACGCTCCTGCCCTGCAGCTCGGGCGGCAGATCGTGCACGTCGACGAGCTGCGCCGGCGCCATCACTGTCAGCCAGTGGCAGATGTTCTCGAGCTGGCGGACGTTGCCCGGATAGTCGAACGCGACCAGCCGCGCGAGCGCCGCGTCGGTCAGCCGCTTGCCGTCGACGCCGAGCTCGCGTGCGCTCTTCTGCAGGAAGAAGCGCGCCAGCGGTGCGATGTCCTCCTTGCGCTCGCGCAACGCAGGCAAGCGCAGGCGGATGACGTTGAGGCGGTGGAACAGGTCCTCGCGAAAGGCGCCGGCCTTGACGCGCTGCTCGAGGTCCTGGTGCGTCGCCGCGATCACGCGCACGTTGCTCCGCATCGGGTTGTGGCCGCCGACGCGATAGAACTGGCCGTCGGCGAGGACGCGCAGCAGCCGCGTCTGCAGGTCGAACGGCATGTCGCCGATCTCGTCCAGGAAGAGCGTGCCGCCGTCGGCCTGCTCGAAGCGGCCACGCCGCGTCGTCTGTGCGCCGGTGAACGCGCCGCGCTCGTGGCCGAACAGCTCCGACTCGAGGAGATCCTTCGGAATCGCAGCGGTGTTGATCGCGACGAACGGGCCGCTGGCGCGCGGGCTGTGTTTGTGCAGCGCGTTGGCGACGAGCTCCTTGCCGGTTCCCGACTCGCCCGTGATGAGCACGGTCACGATGCTCTGGCTGAGCCGGCCGATCGCGCGGAACACGTCCTGCATCGCCGGCGCCTGGCCCAGGATCTCGGGGACCTCGGCGAGGGCGGCGTCGCCTGCGCCTTCGTGCAGGCTCTCCTCGACGGCACGGCGGATCAGGTCGACCGCCTTCGGCACGTCGAAGGGCTTGGGCAGGTAGTCGAAGGCGCCGCCCTGGAACGCGCCCACCGCGCTGTCGAGGTCGGAGTAGGCGGTCATGATGATGACCGGCAGGTCGCGGTGCTTCGACTTGATCGTGTTGAGCAGCTCGATCCCCGAGCCGCCGGGCATGCGGATGTCGGAGACGAGGACCTGCGGCTCGCCGTCCTCGAGCGCAGCGAGGACGTCGCGCGAGTTGGTGAAGCTGCGCACCGCGAACTCCTCGCGGGTCAGCGCCTTCTCGAGCACGAAGCGGATCGATTGGTCGTCGTCGACGATCCAGATGGGTTTCATCCGCGCGCGTTCGTCCGTTGCGGTCAGCTCAGCGGGATGACGAGCTTGAACACCGTCCGCCCTGGTTCGCTCTCGAATTCCACCGTGCCATGGTGCTGCTGGATGAAGGTTCTCGCGAGCGTCAGTCCGAGCCCCGATCCGCCGTCGCGCCCGGACACGAGGGGAAAGAAGATCCTCTCGCGCAGCGCTTCCGGAACCCCTGGCCCGTTGTCCTCGACATGCAATTCCAGTGCCAGACGATAGCGCTGCTTGCCGAGCGTCACCTGGCGGACGATGCGCGTGCGCAGCACGATGCACGCGTCGCCGGCCTCGATCCGCGCGGCGAGCGACTCGGCGGCGTTGCGGACGATGTTGAGCACTGCCTGGATCAGCTGCTCGCGATCGCCGCTGAACTCGGGGATCGACGTGTCGTAGTCGCGCACGGTCGCGAGGCCGCGCGGAAACTCGGCGAGGATCAGCGCGCGGACGCGCTCGCAGACCTCGTGGATGTTGACGGTGCCGACGACGTGGGGCTTCCTGTGCGGCGCGAGCAGGCGGTCGACGAGCAGCTGCAGCCGGTCGGCCTCCTTGATGATGACCTGCGTGTATTCGGCCAGCGAGCGCTCGGAGATCTCCATCTCGAGCAGCTGCGCCGCGCCGCGGATGCCGCCGAGCGGGTTCTTGATCTCGTGCGCGAGGTTGCGGATCAGCTCGCGCGACGCCTCCGTCTGCTCGAGCGCGCGCTCCTCGCGCTCCTGCCGGTTCTGCTGCTCGATCTCGACGATCTCGAACACGACGCTGGGCGAGCCGTCGATCTGGTTGACCGTGACGTGCACGGGCAACAGCAGCTCGCCGGCAGGCGGACGCTTCAGCACCGCCTCGAGGCGGCTCGTCGCGAACGCGTTGCTGCTCACCGCAGCCGCCGTCTCGCGCACCGCCGCCGGGTCGACGAACCAGTCGAAGAACGGCGTCTTCGACATGCTCCGGCGCGACAGGCCGAGGACGTTCTCGAACGACGAGTTGGCGAACTCGCACTCGCCCGCGGGCGTCACGATCGCGACCATCGTCGCGAGGAGATCGAGCGCCTCGTGCGCAGCCGGCTGGCTCGCCGGCGTCGAGGGCGCGGCCGGCGCGATCACTGCGTCGTCGGCGGCAGCTTCTGGATCTCGCGACGCAGCGCCGCGATGTCGATCTGCTTGCGCTCGATCGCCGACCGCATCTCGGCGACCCGGTCGAGGTACTTCTGGTAGTTCTTCTCGTCGCCGAGGCGCTCGGGCTGGCCGCCGTTGTATTCCTTCTCCATCGCCGCGAGCTTGGCTTCCTCGGTCTTCAGCTCGTTCTCGAGGATGCGCCGCGCGTCGCTGTCGCGCTGCCGTTGCGCGACCGGATCGACCTTGACGCCGGACGCGGTCGTCGCCGTCGCGGTCGTCGCCGCGCCCGTGCGCGGACGCGTCGACTGGATCACCGTCACCGGCGCGCCCTCGACCTTGCGGCAGCCGAGCTTCTCGGCCTCGCGAGGCGTGATCGTGTTGCGGTAGTCGTTGCCCGGGCAGCGGTAGAGGACGCCCGCGTCGACCGTGTCGGCCGGCGATGCCGCGGCCGCCGCGCCGGCCGCGCCGGCGAGGATGGCGGCGGCACACGCGCGGGTGATGGTGTTCGGGCTCATGCGCATCTCCTGACCCGTCAACGTCCAGCCGTGCTGCCGCGCCGACAGGGGTCGGCGCGATTGTGTCGCAGCGGGCGCGTTCCGACCAACGGCGCACGGACGGATGGCGTCGCCGCGCGGCATCCGCCACGCGCGCGCACAAAAGAAGAGGGACGGCAGCGCCGTCCCTCCGCGTCCCGCCGCTTCGGACGAAGACTCAGAGCGAGTAGTACATGTCGAACTCGACCGGGTGCGTCGTCATGCGGAAGCGCGTGACTTCCTGCTGCTTCAGCTCGATGTAGGCGTCGATGAGCCCGTCGGTGAAGACGCCGCCCTTGGTCAGGAAGCCGCGGCCCTTGTCGAGATAGTCGAGCGCCTGATCGAGGCTCGAGCAGACGGTCGGGATCTTCGCGTCTTCTTCCGGCGGCAGGTGGTAGAGGTCCTTGGTCGCCGCTTCGCCCGGATGGATCTTGTTCTCGACGCCGTCGAGGCCCGCCATCAGCATCGCGGCGAACGCGAAGTACGGATTGGCCTGCGGGTCGGGGAAGCGGACCTCGATCCGGCGACCCTTGGGATTGGAAACGTACGGAATGCGGACCGACGCGGAGCGGTTGCGCGAGCTGTACGCGAGCTTGACCGGCGCCTCGAAGCCCGGCACGAGACGCTTGTAGCTGTTGGTCCCGGGGTTCGTGATCGCGTTCAGCGCCCGCGCGTGCTTGATGATGCCGCCGATGTAGTAGAGCGCGAACTCCGAGAGGCCCGCGTAGCCGTCGCCGGCGAACAGGTTCTTGCCATCCTTCCAGACCGACTGGTGGACGTGCATGCCGGAGCCGTTGT
>JASLGD010000602.1 GCA_030150305.1 Caldimonas sp.
GGCGCGTACCTCGGCGCGCGCAAGCAGGTCGCGATGGGCATCAAGCGCCTCGTCGGCGAGAACACGCCGCGCCTCGTGCTGCAGGGCGCGCGCGACCACAACCTGAAGAACGTCAGCGTCGAGATCCCGCTGCATCACCTCGTCTGCGTCACCGGCGTCTCGGGCTCGGGCAAGAGCACGCTGATGCAGGACGTCCTCTTCCCCGCGCTGCAGCGCCACTTCGGCAAGGCGACCGACGCGCCCGGCGCGCACGACGCGTTGCCGAAGTGGCGCTGCAAGGCGGGAAAGAGGACGTCCTGCATCAGCGTGCTCTTGCCCGACCCCGAGACGCCGGTGACGCAGACGAGGTGGTGGAGCGGGATCTCGACGCTGACGTTCTTCAGGTTGTGGTCGCGCGCGCCCTGCAGCACGAGGCGCGGCGTGTTCTCGCCGACGAGGCGCTTGATGCCCATCGCGACCTGCTTGCGCGCGCCGAGGTACGCGCCGGTCAGCGTGTCGGCGCTCTTGATCGCTTCTGGCGAGCCGTCGAAGACGATGCGGCCGCCGCGTTCGCCCGGGCCCGGGCCCATGTCGATCAGGCGGTCGGCGGCGAGCATCACCGCCGGATCGTGCTCGACGACGACGAGCGTGTTGCCGGCGTCGCGCAGGCGGTGCATCGCCTCGACGATCCGGCCCATGTCGCGCGGGTGCAGCCCGATCGAAGGCTCGTCGAGGACGAACATCGTCTGCACGAGCGACGTGCCGAGCGCGGTCGTCAGGTTGATCCGCTGCACCTCGCCACCGGAGAGCGTGCGGCTCTGGCGGTCGAGCGTGAGGTAGCCGATGCCGACGTCGCAGAGGTACCGGAGCCGCGTGCGGACTTCGTCGAGCAGGAGCTTGAGCGCTTCGTCGAGCAGCGTCGTCGGCAGCGAGAGCGTGTCGAAGAAGCCGCGGATGCGCTCGATCGGCAGCAGCATCAGGTCGTGCACGGTGAGGCCGGGCAGCGACTCGAGCTGCTCGCGCGTCCACTGCACGCCGACCGGCATGAAGCGCTTCGCGGGGGCGACGACGCGATCGGCGTCTTCCTTCGTGCCGAGCCGCCAGAGCATCGCGTCGAGCTTGAGCCGCGCGCCGGCGCACGCCGGGCACTGCGTGTAGCTGCGGTACGTCGAGAGCAGCACGCGGATGTGCATCTTGTACGCCTTCGACTCGAGGTAGCCGAAGAAGCGCTTGACGCCGTACCACTGCTTGTTCCAGTTGCCGTTCCAGTGCGGCGAGCCCTCGATGACCCACGCGCGCTGCGACTCGGTGAGCTGCGACCACGCGGTGTCGCGCGGGATGCCGGCCTCGCCGGCGTACTTCATCAGGTCGTCCTGGCACTCCTTCCACGCCGGCGTCTGCAGCGTCTTGACGGCGCCGTTGCGCAAGGTCTTCTTGTGGTCGGGGATGACGAGGTCGAGGTCGACGCCGATGACGCGGCCGAAGCCGCGGCACGTCTCGCACGCGCCGACCGCGGAGTTGAACGAGAAGAGCGCCGGCTGCGGGTCGGCGTAGCGGCAATCGCTCTCGGGGCAGTGCAGGCCGGTCGAGTAGCGCCAGAGCTCGGGCGCCGGGCCTTGCGCGTCGCCGCTCCCTTCCTTCGCAGCGGCGACGGCGTAGACGTTGACGCGGCCGCCGCCGCGCTTCAGCGCCGTCTCGATCGCCTCGACGACGCGCACCTTCTCGGTCGACTGCACGCGGAAGCGGTCGGCGACGACGTCGAGCACCTTGCGCGGGCCGGTCGGCGATGCGACCTCGCGCTCGGCGTGGACGCGCGTGAAGCCGCTCGCCGCGAGCCACTGCTCGATCTCCTCGGGCGTCGTGTCGGCCGGAAGCTCGACCGGGAAGGTGACGATCAGGCGCGGATCGTCGCCGCCGCTCGCGACGACCGCGCCCGTGCGCTCGACGAGCTCGGCGTAGATCGTCTCGGGCGTGTCGTGGCGGACGCGCTTGGCGGTCTCCTTGTCGAACAGCTCGGCGGCGCGCGCGAAGAGGAGCTTGAGGTGGTCGTTCAGCTCGGTCATCGTGCCGACCGTCGACCGCGAGCTGCGCACCGGATTCGTCTGGTCGATCGCGATCGCCGGCGGCACGCCCTCGACCTTGTCGACCGCAGGGCGGTCCATGCGGTCGAGGAACTGGCGTGCGTAGGCGCTGAACGTCTCGACGTAGCGGCGCTGCCCTTCGGCGTACAGCGTGTCGAACACCAGGCTCGACTTGCCCGAGCCGCTCGGCCCCGTGACGACGGTCATCTCGCCGGTGCGGATGTCGACGTCGAGATGCTTCAGGTTGTGCTGTCGGGCACCGCGGATGCGGATGACGCCGGAGGTCATTCGGGAGGGTCCTTGCGCGCGAGAGCCGAACATTCTAGGGAGGCGTTGCATCGATCACGCACTCTTTCGCAAAGACCTTCGGATGTGGGCGCGCGCACTCGACCAACGCCGCGCCGAGGCAGCTAGACTCGCCGGATGGCTGTTGCGCCGCTGCGGATCGACTTCGTCTCCGACGTCGCGTGCCCGTGGTGCGCCGTCGGGCTGTGGTCGCTCGACCGCGCGATCGAGCGCCTCGGCGGCGACGTGCCGGTCGAGCTGCACTTCGAGCCCTTCGAGCTCAACCCGACGATGCCGCCCGAGGGCGAGGACGCGGTCGAGTACATCGCGCGCAAGTACGGCCGGCCGCCCGAGGCGATCGCGCAGACGCGCGCGCTGCTGCGCGAGCGCGGCGCCGAGGTCGGCTTCGCGTTCGGCGACCGTGCGCGGGTCTGGAACACGTTCGACGCGCACCGGCTGCTGCACTGGGCCGGGCTCGCGCCGGGCGGCGGCCAGGCGGCGCTCAAGCACGCGCTGCTGCGCGCGTACCACGAGCGCGGCGAGAACCCGAGCGACCGCGCGGTGCTGCTGCGCGCGGTCGACGAGGCTGGGCTCGACGGCGCGCGCGCGTCGGCGATCCTCGACTCCGACGAGTACGCGAGCGAGGTCCGTGCCCGCGAGCGCCACTGGCAGCAGCTCGGCATCCACGGCGTCCCGGCGGCGATCGTCGCCGGGCGCCACCTGATCTCCGGCGGGCAGCCGCCCGAGGTCTTCGAGCAGGCGCTGCGGCAGATCGCCGCGGCGACGGCAGCGTAGGTCGACGCGTCGCATGGCCACGACGAGCTCGTCGCCGTCGATGATGATCGCGCTCTCGATCCTGCTCGGCGTGCTCGCCGTCGTCATCGGCGGCTCGGCGTTCCTCGCGCTCCTGCGCGCGCGCGTCGTGCGCTTCGTCTTTCGCTCGTTCGTCGCGATCGTGCTGTTCGTCGCGGCGTCGGTGCTCGGGCTCGTCACGCTCGGCGTGCAGGGCATGCGGGCGCTGACGCACGAGGAGAACGCGGCCCGGATCCGGCTCGTGCCGACCGCGCCGCAGCACTACACGGCGACCGTGCTCTTCGCCGACGGCCGCGTGCAGAAGTACGAGCTCGCCGGCGACGAGATCTACATCGACGGCCACATCGTCAAGTGGACGTCGCTCGGCAACATGCTCGGCCTGCAGACGTCGTACCGCCTCGACCGCATCTCGGGGCGCTACCGCTCGCTCGCGCAGGAGAACACGGCGCCGCGGACGGTCTACGCGCTCGACACGCCGGCGATCGTCGACCTCGTCGCGCTCGCCAGCCGGCTGCCGCTCGCCGACTTCTTCGACGCCGAATACGGCTCGGCGACCTACGTCCCGGTCGAAGGCGCGGGCGAGCTCGAGCTCAAGGTCTCGACGAGCGGCCTGCTGCTGCGGCCGACGCTGACGCCGATCGAGGTGCCGAAGACCTGACCCTCGCCGTGGCGCTCCGCGCCCGCGGCTCTTCGGGCGCCATGATCCGCTCGAGCAGCCCGGCGCCTTCGCTGCGCAGGAACTGCTGGAACGCCGCCGCCACCGGCGGCAGCCGCTTGTGCCGGCGGTGCACGACGTGCCAGTGCTGCACGTGCGGAAAGCCGCGGACGTCGAGGACGACGAGCCTCTTCGTGCGCAGCTCCTGGCTCACCGTGTGCGCGGAGAGGTAGCCGATGCCGAGCCCGGCGATCACCGCCTGCTTGAGCGTCTCGGTGCTCGCGATCTCGAGCGCGATGCGCAGCTCCGCGATCTGCGCGCCGAACGCCTCGCACATGCTCTGCCACGTG
The DNA here is from genome assembly GCA_030150305.1 of Caldimonas sp. Taxonomy (GTDB): domain Bacteria; phylum Pseudomonadota; class Gammaproteobacteria; order Burkholderiales; family Burkholderiaceae_C; genus Schlegelella_A. The sequence goes on from JASLGD010000602.1 coordinate 4,164, forward strand.
TCCGAGCCCTTCTCGCGGACGACGAACGGCTCGCGCAGGATCCGCTTGCGCTCGATCCGCGCCTGGCCGGCGAGCGGGTGCGAAGGCGCGGCGACGACGACGTACGGGTGCGGCGCGAACGGCTCGCTCACCATGTCGTCGTCGGCGGGCGGCCGCGCCATGATCGCGAGGTCGGTGAGGTTGGCGGCGAGGTGCGCGAGCAGGCCCTCGCGGTTGTGGACCGTGAAGTTGAGCGTCACGCCCTGGTGGCGGCCGACGAACTCGACGAGCAGCCGCGGCAGGAAGTAGTCGCCGGCGCTGATCGCCGCGACGTTCAGCCGGCCGCCGGCGACGCCCTTGTGCTGCGCCATCGCGTGCTCGGCGGCCTCGAACTGCTCGATGATCGAGCGCACGATGCCGAGCAGGTCCTCGCCCGCGGCGGTGAGGTATGTCTTCTTGCCGAGCTGCTCGAAGAGCGCGACGCCGGCGTGCTCCTCGAGCTTCTTGATCTGGCCCGAGATCGCCGGCTGCGTCAGGTGCAGCTCCTCGGCGGCGCGCGCGAAGCTCAGGTGGCGGGCGACCGACGCGAAGACCTTGAGCTGACGCAGCGTCGCGTGCTTCACGACCGGATGCTCTCCGGCGCGAGAGCACCCTCGGCGCTCAGTGCAGCGCGGCCTCGCTCACGCGGCGGCGGATGCCCTCGATCGCGTTGGCGAGCGAGACGCCGTCGTAGGCGTGCAGCAGGTGCGGGTGGTTGGCCTCGATGTACGCGTGGATGCAGTGCTTGTCGCCGGCGCACGCGCGCAGCTCGCGGAACGTGCGCTCGTCCCAGTACCACTCGAGGCCGAGCTCGGCGAAGGCCTGGTTGTAGGCGCCGCGCTCGGCATCGGCGGCGCGGTCGATGGCTTGCGGCTGGCTGGTGTGCGGCATGGCGAGTCTCCTGGCC
>JASLGD010000113.1 GCA_030150305.1 Caldimonas sp.
CTCGACGCGTGGCAGCAGCCAGAGCGATGCGAACGAGGCGAACGTCGCGACGCTGACGCGCTGGCGGCCGCGCGCGCGGCGGATCGTCTGCACGGTCGCGTCGAGCTTGAGCAGGAGTGGCTCGACCGCGCGCAGCAGCGCGTGGCCGTCGGGCGAGATCTGGACGTGGCGCGTGCCGCGGATGAAGAGCTGCGCGCCGAGCTCGTCCTCGAGCCCCTTGATCTGGCGGCTGACGGCCGACTGCGTGACGTGGAGCTCGTCGGCCGCGGCGCCGAAGTTGAGCGTCCGCGCGACCGCCTCGAAGGCGCGCAGGTTGGTCAGCGAGAGCGGTCGACGAGAACGTGCACTCATGCTTGAGAGGAATCAATCGCCTTCCCCGGTTTCATTGGATTTCCGCCGGTGGAGAGACGATCATAACGACCATTCTCAGGCAGGAGATCGATGATGAATACGCAACTCGAATCGTCCGTTCAAGAATCGCGTCGCGGTCACCTCGAGCTGCTCCAGGGCGGCCGCGTCGTGCCGCTCGGCGCCACCGGCGGCAAGCTCGAAGTGCTGCACGGGCGCGTCTGGCTGACGCGCGCCGGCGACCCCGACGACTACTTCGTCGACTTCGGTCACTCGCTCGTCGTGCCGTCGTCGGGGCGCACGCTCGTCGCCGCGTTCGACGACGCCAAGCCGGCGCTCGTCGCCTGGCGGCCGCGCGGCGTCCGCGAGCGCGTCGTCGCGGCGGTCCGCGCGATCACCGACCGCTGCTGGGAGATCGTCGATCCGGCACCGCGGATCGGCGCCGGGGCGGTCGCCGCGATCGTCGCCGTGCTCGCCGGCGCGCTCGTCTTCGGCCCGCTCTCCGATGCGCGCACGCGCGCCGCGGCCGCCGTTCTGCACAATGGCGGCCCCGCGACCGCACGCCCCGCAGCCGATGCCAGGAGCCCCGTCCACCGACCCCGAGCCGACGCCAGCGGCAGCGAGCGAGCTGCAGGCGCAGCGCAAGAAGCTCGTCGCGGCGCGGCAGGCACTGCCTGACCGGCTCGAGCGCTCGGTCCGCCTGCAGGAGAACCTGCGCGCCTGGCTCGTCGGCCGCAGCGAGCGGTCGATCGGCGCCTACTGGCCGATCAAGGGCGAGTTCGATCCGCTGCCGGCGCTGTACCGCTGGAGCGAAGGCGCGGTCGACGGCAGCGCGCGGCGCGTCGGGCTGCCGGTCGCCGACCGCGCCACGCGGTCGCTGCGCTTCCACGTCTGGTATCCGGGCTGCGAGACCGAGCTCGACGCGTACGACATCCCGAAGCCGAAAGGCACCGAGGAGTTCGCCCCCGAGCTGCTCGTCGTGCCGTGCCTCGGCTTCGGCCCGGGCGGCGTGCGCCTCGGCTACGGCGGCGGCTTCTTCGACCGCACGCTCGCGGCGCTGGCGCCGCGGCCGGCGACCGTCGGCGTCAGCTTCACGCACGGCTTCCTGCCGTTCCTGCGCGCCACCGGCGGCGAAGCGCCGCTCGACGCGCTGATCACCGAGGACGGCGTGATGTGGCAGCGGCCGTGAAGACCTAGGCGTTCGCCAGCCGCCGGCAGATCTCGAGCGTCAGCGGCGACTGGTTGAGCGTGTAGAAGTGCAGCCCCGGCGCACCGCCGGCGATCAGCCGCTCGGCGAGGCGCGTCACGACGTCGAGGCCGAAGGCGCGGATCGACGCCGCGTCGTCCATGAAGCCTTCCATCTTCAGCGCGACCCAGCGCGGGATCTCGATGCCGTCGCGCGCCGCGAACTGCGCGATCCGCGCATAGTTGTGAAACGGCATGATGCCGGGGACGATCGGCACCTCGACGCCGAGCGCGCGCACCTCGTCGACGAAGTGGAAGTACGCGTCGGGGTTGAAGAAGAACTGCGTGATCGCCGAGTCGGCGCCGGCCTTCACCTTGGCGGCGAAGTGCTGCAGGTCGCGCTTGGCGTAGCGCTGCTGCGGGTGGTACTCGGGGTACGCCGCGACCTCGATGAACCAGTCGCGCCCCTGCGCGTCGCGGATGAACGCGATCAGCTCGCTCGCGTAGCGGAACTCGCCCGCGGTCGCGGTGCCGCTCGGCAGGTCGCCGCGCAGCGCGACGAGGCGGCGGATGTCGTGCGCGCGATAGGTGGCGAGGATCTCGGCGATGCCCGCGCGCGTCGAGCCGATGCACGACAGGTGGGGTGCTGCGGGGTGGCCGAGCGCCGCGATGTCGCAGACGGTCGCGAGCGTCTTCTCGCGCGTCGAGCCGCCGGCGCCGTAGGTCACGCTGAAGAACTCGGGCGCGGCCGTCGCGAGCTCGGCGACGACGGTCTTCAGCTTCTCGCTGCCGACCGGCGTGTTCGGCGGAAAGAACTCGAAGCTGACCGGCACCGGCAGCGCCATCGTCGTCGCCGCCGTCATGGTCGGCCTCGTGCGCGGACGAAGAACTCGCGGTTGCCGTCGCCGCCGGTGACCGCGCTCTCGAACCAGTCGACGACGACGAGGCCGCTCGCCGCGCACGCGTCGCGCACGCGCGCCTCGACGCGCGCATGCGCAGCTTCGTCCTTGACGATGCCGCGCTTGCCGATGTCGCCGGGCTGGAGCTCGAACTGCGGCTTGACGAGCAGCAGCAGCTCGCCCGCCGCGAGCGCCGCGAGCGCCGGCAGCACGAGCGCGAGCGAGATGAACGAGAGGTCGCCGACGACGAGGTCGTAGCTCGCCAGCGGCAGCGCACGCGGATCGAGCTGGCGCGCGTTGATGCCTTCGAGCGCGGTCACGCGCGGATCGGCGGCGATGCGCGGATGCAGCTGCCCGTGGCCGACGTCGACGCCGACGACGCGCTTCGCGCCGCGCTGGAGCAGCACGTCGGTGAAGCCGCCGCTGCCCTGGCCGACGTCGAGGCACGTCGTCCCGGCGACGTCGATCGCGCAGTGCGCGAGCGCGGCGTCGAGCTTGAGGCCGCCGCGCGAGACGAAGCGCAGCTCCGCATCGTCGACGACCTCGATCTCGGCGGCGTCGGGCAGCTCCTCGCCGGCCTTCTTCGGCACCGCCCAGCCCGCGGCGGCGCGCCAGCGCACGCCGCCGCGCGCGATCAGGCGCTGCGCCGCCGAGCGGCTCGGCGCCACGCCGCGCTGCACGAGCAGCTGGTCGGCCCGCATCGCTCCGGCTCCGCTCAGTAGCGGTAGGTGTCGGGCTTGTAAGGCCCTTCCTTGGCGACGCCGATGTACGCCGCCTGCTCGTCGGTGAGCTCGGTGAGCATCGCGCCGACCTTCTTCAGGTGCAGGCGCGCGACCTTCTCGTCGAGGTGCTTGGGCAGCACGTAGACCTGGCCGGCCTGGTACTTGCTGCTCTGCGTGAAGAGCTCGATCTGCGCGATCGTCTGGTTCGCGAAGCTCGACGACATCACGAAGCTCGGATGCCCGGTGCCGCAGCCGAGGTTCACGAGGCGGCCCTTGGCGAGCAGGATGATCCGCTTGCCGTCGGGAAAGATGACGTGGTCGACCTGCGGCTTGATCTCCTCCCACTTGTATTGCTCGATCGAAGCGATGTCGATCTCGTTGTCGAAGTGGCCGATGTTGCAGACGATCGCCTGGTCCTTCATCGCCGCCATGTGCTCGTGGCGGATGACGCCCCTGTTGCCGGTGCAGGTGACGAAGATGTCGCCCTTGTCGGCGGCGTACTCCATCGTCACGACCTTGTAGCCTTCCATCGCCGCCTGCAGCGCGTTGATCGGATCGATCTCGGTGACCCAGACCTGCGCCGACAGCGCGCGCAGCGCCTGCGCCGAGCCCTTGCCGACGTCGCCGTAGCCGCAGACGACGGCGACCTTGCCGGCGACCATGACGTCGGTCGCGCGCTTGATGCCGTCGACGAGCGACTCGCGGCAGCCGTAGAGGTTGTCGAACTTGCTCTTCGTCACCGAGTCGTTGACGTTGATCGCGCCGAACAGCAGCGTGCCCTTGGCGGCCATGTCCTTCAGGCGATGGACGCCGGTGGTCGTCTCCTCGGTGACGCCGACGATCTCCTTCGCCTTGCGGCTGTACCACGTCGGGTCCTCGGCGAGCTTCCTGCGGATCGCGGCGTAGAGGACGCGCTCTTCCTCGCTCGAGTGCGTGTCGATGACCGAGATGTCCTGCTCGCAGCGCTTGCCCAGGTGCATCAGCAGCGTCGCGTCGCCGCCGTCGTCGAGGATCATGTTCGGGCCTTCGCCGGCGCTTCCCTTGGCGCCGAACTCGAAGATGCGGTGGGTGTAGTCCCAGTAGTCCTCGAGCGTCTCGCCCTTGACCGCGAACACCGGCGTGCCGCCCTCGGCGATCGCGGCGGCGGCGTGGTCCTGGGTCGAGAAGATGTTGCACGACGCCCAGCGCACGTCGGCGCCGAGCGCCTTCAGCGTCTCGATCAGGACCGCGGTCTGGATCGTCATGTGCAGGCTGCCGGCGATGCGCGCGCCCCTCAGCGGCTGGCTCTTCGCGAACTCTTCGCGGATCGCCATGAGGCCGGGCATCTCGGTTTCGGCGATGCGGATCTCTCGCCTGCCCCACGCGGCGAGCGCGAGGTCGGCAACGATGGAGGGCGCGGTGCCCTGCGGCTTCAAGACGGCGTTCATGTTCGTGGCTCCTGTCGCATGAGGAACCCGCGCCGACGATCGAGGGGAGAGTCGAAGCTCACCCACGAGGACCATCGTGCGGGTGAGCGCGGTTGCATGTGAGACTGCCAAGCCTGGGACGAGGGGCGGGCCCTGCCTTGCAACGCTCCTTGGACAGCGGCGCGATTCTAGCGCGACGCCGTCGTGCGCGACCCCGCTCGTATCATGGCCTCGTGACTGCGCCCTCCGCACTGCCGTGGTCGAGCGCGGATCCGCACCGGCTCGCCGAGGTCGTCGGCGTCCTGACCGACATCGACGACACGCTGACGACCGACGGCGCGATCCCGATGGGCGTCGTCGCCGCGATCGCGGCGTTGCGCGAAGCCGGGTTGCCGACGATCGCGGTCACCGGGCGGCCGATGGGCTGGAGCCGGCCGATCGCGCGCGCGACGCCGCTCGCCGCTGTCGTCGCCGAGAACGGCGGCGTCGCGCTGCTTCATGACGGCGACGACGTCCGCATCGAGTTCGCCGAGGGCGACGACGTGCGCGCCGCCAACGCCGCGAAGCTCGCGCGCGTCGCCGAGCGCATCGTCGCCGAGGTGCCGGGCGCGACGCTGGCGCGCGACAGCGCCGGCCGCGTCACCGACATCGCGATCGACCACGCCGAGTTCGCGCGCCTCGACCAAGCGCAGGTCGACGCCGTCGTCGCGCGCATGCGCGCGGCCGGGATGCAGGCGACCGTGAGCTCGATCCACGTCAACGGCTGGTTCGGCGCGCACACGAAGCTGAGCGGCGCGCGCTGGATCGTCGGCCGCATCTTCGGCCGCGATCTCGACCGCGAGCGCGACCGCTGGCTCTACGTCGGCGACTCGACCAACGACGAGCCGATGTTCGCCGCGTTCCCGCTGTCGGTCGGCGTCGCCAACATCGTCGACTTCGCCGACCGCCTGCAGCAGTGGCCGGCGTTCGTCACGCGGTACGACCGCGGCCGCGGCTTCGTCGAGATCGCCGAATCGCTGCTCGCCGCGCGCGGCGCATGAGCGAGCGGCGGGCGCTGCCGACGCTCGTCGTCGCCGCCGCGCTCGCGCTCGGCGCCGCCGTGTCGCTCGGCCTCGCGCGCTTCTCGTACGCGCTGCTGCTGCCGCCGATGCGCGCCGACCTCGGCTGGAGCTACTTCGTCGCCGGCGCGATGAACACCGTGAACGCCGCCGGCTACCTGGCCGGGGCGCTCGCGGCGCCGACCGCGTTGCGCCGGTTCGGCGCGCGCGCGATCTTCCTCGCCGGCATCGCCGTGACCGCGCTCGCGCTCTTCGGCCACGGTCTCGTCGTCGCCGACCCGGCCCTGTACGCGCTGCGCTTCGTCACCGGCGTCGCCAGCGCGGCGACGTTCGTCTCGGGCGGCCTGCTCGCGGCACGCCTGGTCGCTCTGCCCGCCCCCGGCGCACGGCCCGCGAGCGCCGGTCTCGTCCTCGGTCTCTACTACGGCGGCACCGGTGTCGGCATCGTCGCTTCGGCGCTGGTCGTCCCGGCGCTCTCCGAGCGCGCCGTCGCGCATGCCTGGCAGGGCGCGGGGATGGGTCTCGGCCTGCTCGCGGCGCTCGCCCTGCTCGTCGCCGCGACGGCGACGACGCGCGACGCGCCGGCGCGATCGGCCGCCTTCGCCGGCGACGCGCCGCCGCGGTTCGCATGGAGCGCGTTCGCGCCCGCGCTCGCCGCCTACCTGCTGTTCGGGCTCGGCTACATCGGCTACATGACCTTCGTGATCTCGCTCCTGCGCGAGGCGCAGCTCGCCGGCGCGGTCGTCGTCGCGTTCTTCGTCATGCTCGGCGCGGCGGTGATCGCGTCGTCGTGGCTGTGGGCGCCGCTCCTGCAGCGATCGCGCGGCGGCGGCGCGCTCGCGCTGCTCAACGCGCTCCTCGCCGCGGCGACGCTGCTGCCGGTGCTGAGCGTGACGCCGCTCGCGGTGTTCGCCTCGGGGTTGTTGTTCGGCGCGGTCTTCCTCTCGCTCGTCGCCTCGACGACTTCGCTCGTCCGTCACAACCTCGCGCCCGCGGCGTGGCCGGCCGGCATCGCCGCGTTCACGATCGTCTTCGCCGCCGGCCAGATCGTCGGGCCGAGCGCGGTCGGCGCCATCGCCGACCATTTCGGCGGCCTGCGCGCCGGCTTCGCGTGCTCGGCCGCCGTCCTCGCGCTGGCCGCGGCGCTGGCGATGCGGCAGCAGCCGATCGCGAGCGACCCGGTCCGCGCCTGAGTCCCTGGCTCAGCCGTCGAGCGCCGACAGGAACTGCTTCAGCTCGGCGCTTCGCGGCGCGCCGAAGATCTGATCGGGCGGGCCAACTTCGTGGATGCGGCCGGCGTGCATGAACA
>JASLGD010000189.1 GCA_030150305.1 Caldimonas sp.
GCGACTACTACCTCGTCGCCGACGATGCCAGGTTCGCCGCCGCGCGGACGAGCTACGCGACCTACCTCGCGACGCTGCTGCGCCTGTCGTCGACCCCCGGCGACGCCGAGGCGACGGCGAACGCCGTGATCGCGCTCGAGACCGCGCTCGCGCGCGGCCAGCGGACGCGGGTCGAGAACCGCGACCCGGTGAGGACGTACAACAAGACCGCGGTCGGCGCGCTCCCCGCGCTCGCGCCCGCATTCGACTGGCCGGGCTGGCTCGCCGCGACGGCGATCGCCGGCAAGTCGGACGACGTCGTCGTCGCGCAGCCGGGCTATCTCGGCACGGTGTCGGCGCAGCTCGCGGCGACGGCGCTTCCGACCTGGCGCGCCTACCTGCGCACGCACCTGCTCCACTCCTACGCGCCGTACCTCGGCAAGGAGTTCGTCGCCGCGCGCTTCGCGTTCGTCGGCACCGCGCTCGCCGGCGCGACCGAGAACCAGCCGCGCTGGAAACGCGGCATCGCGCTGATCGACACCTCGATCGGCGAATCGCTCGGCAAGCTCTACGTCGAGAAGCACTTCCCGCCCGAGTCGAAGGCGCGGATCGAGAAGCTCGTCGCCAACCTGCTCTCCGAGTGCCGCGAGAGCATCGACGCGAACGACTGGATGGGTCCGCAGACCAAGCGCGAAGCGCAGGCCAAGCTCGCGCTCTTCGCGCCCAAGATCGGCTACCCCGCGCGCTGGATCGACTACGGCGCGCTCGAGATCCGCAAGGACGACCTCGTCGGCAACGTCGAGCGCGCGCGCGAGTTCGAGTGGAACCGCAACATCGCCAAGCTCGGCAAGCCCGTCGATCGCGGCGAGTGGTTCATGACGCCGCAGACGGTCAACGCCTACTACAACGCGAACATGAACGAGATCGTCTTCCCGGCGTCGGTGCTGCAGGCGCCGCTGTTCGATCCGGGCGCCGACGACGCCGCCAACTACGGCGCGATCGGGGCGACGATCGGCCACGAGATCAGCCATGGCTTCGACGACGAGGGCAGCCAGTACGACGGCGCCGGCAACCTGCGCGTCTGGTGGACCGAGGAAGACCGCAAGCGCTACGACGCGAAGACGAGCGCGCTCGTCGCCCAGTACTCGGCCTTCTCGCCGATCCCCGGCTATCACGTCAACGGCGAGCTCACGCTCGGCGAGAACATCGCCGACAACGCCGGCTTCGAGATCGCCTACAAGGCCTACCAGCGATCGCTCGGCGGCAAGCCCGCGCCGGTGATCGACGGCATGACCGGCGACGAGCGTTTCTTCTACGCGTACGCGCAGAGCTACCGCTCGAAGGTGCGCGAGTCGCTGCTGCTGACCTGGATCAAGTCCGACCCGCACTCGCCCGACGAGTTTCGCGTCACCGGCGTCGTCCGCAACCATCCCGCGTTCTATTCGACGTTCGGCGTCAAGCCGGGCGACGGCATGTACCTGCCGCCCGAGCAGCGGGTGTCGATCTGGTGAGCGGGCCGCGATCGCTCGCCGCGCCCGGCTTCGCTACGACCTAGCAGCGCCGCGCCCGCTCGCGCCGGCGGCGACAATCGGCGCCGCCTCTCGTTTCGATCCGCCGTGTCCCCGCCCGACGAACTTCATTCGCGCGAAGCGCTCGCCAGGCGCTATGGGCCGGGCTACCGCTGGCGGGTGCTGGCGACCGTGATGATCGGCACCGTCGCGTCGATCATGGCGTCGACGATCGTCAACGTCGCGGTGCCCGACATGAGCCGCGTGTTCGGCCTCGGCCAGGACCGCGCGCAGTGGCTCTCCGCCGGCTTCATGGGCGCGATGACGCTGTCGATGCTGACGACGCCGTGGCTGCTCGCGCGCTACGGCTATCGCCACACGTACATCGGCGCGGTCGCGCTGCTCATGGCCGGCGGCATCGTCGGCGGGCTCTCGCACTGGTTCGACCTCGTCCTCGCGATGCGCGTCGCCGAAGGGCTCGCCGCCGGCGTGCTGCAGCCGATCCCGGCGATCGTCGTCCTGCACGCCTTCGGCGCCGGCGAGCGCGGCAAGGCGATGGGCATCTTCGGCTTCGGCGTCGTCCTCGCGCCCGCGGTCGGGCCGAGCGTCGGCGGCATCCTCGTCGAGTGGTTCGGCTGGCGCTCGATCTTCTTCGTCGTGACGCCGTTCTGCGCCGTCGCGATCGCGATGGCGCAGCGCTACCTGCCGATCGGCGCGCCCGGCGGCGCGCCGATCAGCCGCGCCGGCGGCCGCCTCGACGTCGCCGGCCTCGGCCTGATCGCGGTCGCCGTGCTCGCACTGCTGAACGGCATGGTCCACCTGCACGGCGACACCGTCGAGCTCGGCCTCGCGCTGCTCGCGTGCAGCGCCGTCGCGACGATCGGCTTCGTCCTGCACCAGCGTCGCGGCGCCAGGCCGCTGATGGCGCTCGGCCTGTTCGGCCACCGCGTCTTCACGATGGGCGGCTTGGTCGCGTTCATCTATGGCATGGCGCTGTTCGGCTCGACGTACCTCGTGCCGGTGTTCATGCAGGAGGCGCTGCACCTGCCGCCGTCGCAGGCCGGCGCGGTGCTGCTGCCGGCCGGGCTCGTGCTCGCGGTGACGATCCCGATCGCCGGGCGCTTCGCCGACCGCGTCGCCGTGAGCCGGATGGTGAGCGCCGGGCTCGTCCTGCTCGCGGCATCGTTCTATCTCATGCTCGGCGTGAGCGTCGCGACCTCGCTCTTCCTGATCACGACGTGGGCGGTCATCGGCCGCGTCGGGCTCGGCATGATCATGCCGTCGCTCAACCTCGGCGCGATGGTCGGCCTGCCGCACGGCCTCATCTCGCACGGCTCGAGCACGATCAACTTCCTGCGCCAGCTCGGCGGCGCGGTCGGCATCGGCCTCGTCGGCAACGTCCTCGAGTGGCGGTTGCGCGCGCACGCGACGGCATCGATCGTCGCCTACCACGAGACGTTCGCGCTCGTCGGCACGCTGACCGCGGCGGCCATCGTCGCGGCGTGGCGGATGACACCGGTGCGCCGTGCGGCGACACAGCCGGCACGAAGCTCATGAACCTCGATCTCGAACTCCTTCCCGAGCGCGCCGACGCCATCGTCGTGGGCGCCGGGCCCGCCGGCAGCGCCGTCGCCACCGTGCTCGCGCGCGGCGGCCGCGACGTCGTCCTCGTCGACGCGCAGGCGTTCCCGCGCGACAAGGTGTGCGGCGACGGCCTCATCCCCGACGCGCATCGCGCGCTCGCCAGGCTCGGCTGTCTCGACGCCGTGATGGCCGAGGCGCGCCAGGCGACGGCGCTCGGCTGCATCGCGCCGCGCGGCGGCCGCATCGACGTCCCCGGTCGCCTCGCCGTGCTGCCGAGGAAGCGCCTCGACGAAATCGTCTGCACGACGGCGGTCGCGAGCGGCGCACGCATGTTCGCGCCGGCGCGCTTCGTCGC
>JASLGD010000210.1 GCA_030150305.1 Caldimonas sp.
CGACAAGACCCTGCTCCTGGTGGATGGCTCGAGCTATCTGTACCGCGCCTACCACGCGCTCCCGGACCTGCGCACCAAGGCCGGCTTTCCGACCGGAGCGATCCGCGGCGTCGTCTCGATGATGAAGCTGCTGCGCGAGCAGTATCCGGCGGCGCACGGCGCGTGCGTCTTCGACGACAAGGGCAAGACGTTTCGCGACGACTGGTACCCCGAGTACAAGGCGACGCGCACCGCGATGCCCGACGATCTCGCGCAGCAGATCGACCCGATCGTCGAGGGCATCAAGCTGCTCGGCTGGCCGGTGCTGACGGTGCCGGGCATCGAGGCCGACGACGCGATCGGGACCATCTCGTGCATGGCCGCCAAGGGCGGCTTTCGCGTCGTCATCTCGACCGGCGACAAGGACCTCGCGCAGCTCGTCGGCGACAACGTCGTCCTCATCAACACGATGACCAACGACCGCCTCGACGCCGACGGCGTGCGCGCCAAGTTCGGCGTGCCCCCCGAGAAGATCGTCGACTACCTGGCGCTGATCGGCGACTCGGTCGACAACGTCCCCGGCGTCGACAAGGTCGGCCCGAAGACGGCGGCCAAGTGGATCAACGAGCACGGCTCGCTCGAGGGCGTGATCGCGGCGGCGCCGACGATCAAGGGCGTCGTCGGCGAGAACCTGCGCCGCGTCGTCGACTGGCTGCCGCAGGGCAGACGACTCGTCACCGTCGTCACCGACTGCGACCTGACGGGCCACGTCATGGGCTGGCCCGAGTTCGACGCGCTTGCGCTGCGCCCGATCGACGTCGACGCGCTGCTCGCGTTCTACGACCGCTACGAGCTGCAGGCGATGCGGCGCGAGCTCGAGACGTCGTTCGGCCGCGCGTCGCAAGGCGCGCAGCGGCTCGCCTCGATGCCCGTGCCGGCGCCGGCACCGGTCGTCGACGTCCCCGACGCGGTGCCTTCAGAGGACATCGTCAAGAACTACGAGACGGTGACGACGGCCGATGCGCTCGAGCGCTGGGCGGCGCGCGTCGAGGCCGCCGAGCTCGCCGCGATCGACATCGAGACCGACTCGCTCGATCCGATCCGCGCCAACCTGGTCGGGCTCTCGCTCGCGATCGCGCCGGGCGAGGCGTGCTACGTGCCGCTCGCGCACACGTACGCCGGCGCTCCCGACCAGCTGCCGCTCGCGCAGGTTCTCGCGCGCCTGCGGCCGTGGCTCGAGAACGCCGAAGCGGCGAAGGTCGCGCACAACGTCAAGTACGACAGCCACGTCTTCGCGCGTCTCGGCGTCGCGGTGCGCGGCTATCGGCACGACACGATGCTCGAGAGCTACGTCTGGGAGGCGCACAAGGCGCACACGCTCGAGAGCCTCGCGTTCCGCCATCTCGGCCGCACCGCGCTGACGTACGAGGACGTCTGCGGCAAGGGCGCGAACCAGATTCCGTTTGCCCAGGTCGAGGTCACGCGCGCCGCCGCGTACTCGTGCGAGGACGCCGACATGGCGCTGCACGTCCACCAGGCGCTCTGGCCGCGCCTCGAGGCCGAGCCGAAGCTCGCCGACCTCTACCGCAGGATCGAGATGCCGACTTCGGACGTGCTGGCGCGCATCGAGCGCACCGGCGTGCTGATCGACTCGGCGCTCCTCGCCGCGCAGAGCCGCGAGCTCGCCGAGAAGATGGCGCGGCTCGAGCAGGAGGCGTACGAGATCGCCGGCCAGCCGTTCAACCTCGGCAGCCCGAAGCAGATCGGCGAGATCCTGTTCGGCAAGCTCGGCCTTCCGGTCGGCCGCAAGACCGCGAGCGGCGCGCCGTCGACCGACGAGGACGTCCTGCAGGAGCTCGCCGCCGACTATCCGCTGCCGGGCAAGCTCCTCGAGCACCGCAGCCTCTCGAAGCTGAAGGGCACGTACACCGACAAGCTGCCGCTGATGGTCAACCCGGAGACGGGACGCGTGCACACGACCTACGCACAGGCCGTCGCGGTCACGGGCAGGCTCTCGAGCAACGACCCGAACCTGCAGAACATCCCGATCCGCACCGCGGAGGGCCGGCGCATCCGCGAGGCGTTCATCGCCCCCGAAGGCGCCCGGATCCTGTCGGCCGACTACTCGCAGATCGAGCTCAGGATCATGGCGCACATCTCCGGCGACGCCGGGCTGCTGTCGGCGTTCGGCAGCGACGTCGACATCCACCGCGCCACCGCGGCCGAGGTGTTCGGCGTCGCCTTCGCCGACGTCTCGCACGAGCAGCGGCGCTTCGCCAAGGTGATCAACTTCGGCCTCATCTACGGCATGAGCGCGTTCGGGCTGGCGCAGAACCTCGGCATCGAGCGCAGCGCGGCGACGGCCTACATCGAGCGCTACTTCGCGCGCTATCCAGGCGTCAAGCGCTACATGGACGAGACGCGCGCGCAGGCGATCGAGCGCGGCTGGGTCGAGACGCTGTTCGGTCGCCGCGTCCACCTGCCCGAGATCCGAAAGCCCGGCCCGCGACGCAGCGCCGCCGAGCGGCAGGCGATCAACGCGCCGATGCAGGGCACCGCCGCCGACCTCGTCAAGCTCGCGATGATCGCGGTGCAGGAGCAGATCGATCGCGAGCGGCGCGCGACGCGGATGATCATGCAGGTCCACGACGAGCTCGTCTTCGAGGTGCCCGCGGCCGAGCTCGACTGGGCGCGCGAAGCGCTGCCGCGGACGATGGCGGCGGTGGCGACGCTCGCGGTGCCGCTCGTCGCCGAGGTCGGCGTCGGCGCCAACTGGGACGAGGCGCACTGAGCGCGCGAGCGCGCGCCGCGTCCCGCGCAGCACTCGCGCCGTCCTCCAGCGAAGACCGCGGCTTTCCGCGAGCTAAGGAAAAGCACTAGCCGACGAGCGGCTCGCGCCGACAGCGACTAGGGCAAAGCCCCGGTTCCTTTCGCTGGCCGCCGTCCTATCGTGCGCGCAGTCGAACGCGCCACGGGGCACCGCCATCGAACCACCGCTGCTCGAGGTCGAGAACGTGTCGGTCCGCTTCGGCGGCATCGTCGCCCTCGACGGCGTGTCGTTCGCGGTCGCGCGCGGTCACATCGTCGGCTTCATCGGCCCGAACGGCGCCGGCAAGACGACGATGTTCAACTGCCTGTCGCGGTTGTACACGTTCAGCGAGGGCCGGATCGCGTTCGAGGGCCGCTCGCTGCTCGAGACGCCGCCGCACGGCATCGCCGCGCTCGGCATCGGCCGCACGTTCCAGAACCTCGCGCTCTTTCGCACGATGAGCGTGCGCGACAACGTCAAGCTCGGCGGCCACGCGCGCACCAAGAGCGGCTACGTCGCCAACGCGCTGCGGCTGCCCTCGGTGCGAATCGAGGAAGCGCGGCTCGGCGCCGCCGTCGACCGGCTGCTCGCGCTGCTCGATCTCGACGGCGTCGCCGACGTCGCGGTCAACGACCTCTCGTTCGGCACCCAGAAGCGCGTCGAGCTCGGCCGTGCGCTCGCCAGCGAGCCGAAGCTGCTGCTGCTCGACGAGCCGGCGGGCGGCCTCAACCACGAGGAGGTCGAGGCGCTGATGGATCTGCTGCGCCGGATCCGCGCCGAGCTCGGCCTCACGATGCTGCTCGTCGAGCACCACATGAACATGGTGATGCGCATCTCCGACCGCGTCGTCGCGCTCGACTTCGGCAGGAAGATCGCCGACGGCACGCCGGCCGAGGTGCAGGCCGACGACGACGTCGTGCGCGCCTACCTGGGAGTCGCCGCGTGAGCGCCGCGACGACGCAGGCCGCCGCGGCGACGATGGCACCGCGTGCCGGCGAGGCGCCGTCCGGATCGCTGCTCGAAGTGCGCGGCCTGCGCGCCCAGTACGGGGCGACGAAGGTCCTGCACGGCATCGACTTCGCGGTCGGCGCCGGCGGCATCACGACGGTGCTCGGCGCCAACGGCGCCGGCAAGACGACGCTGCTGCGCGCCGTCTGCAACATGATCCGCACGAGCGGCGAGGTGCGCCTCGCCGGTGAGCGCATCGACGGCCTCGCGACCGAGGCGATCGTGCGCCGCGGCGTCGGCCACGTTCCCGACGGCCGCGGCACGTTCATGAACCTCACCGTCGAGGAGAACCTGCGTCTGGGCGCGCACACGCGCAAGGACCGCGCCGAGATCGGCCCCGACTGCGAGCGCATGTACGCGTACTTCCCGCGCCTGAAGGAGCGCCGCCGCCAGCAGGCGGGAACGCTCTCGGGAGGCGAGCAGCAGATGCTCGCGGTGTCGCGCGCGCTGATGCTGAGGCCCCGGCTGCTGCTCCTCGACGAGCCCTCGTTCGGGCTGGCGCCGCTGATCGTGCAGCAGCTGTTCGAGATCCTGAAGGCGATCAACCTGGCGGAACGGATCGCCATGCTGCTCGTCGAGCAGAACGCGGCGCTGGCGCTGCTGCTGGCCGACCAGGCGTACCTGCTCGAGACCGGGCGGGTCGTCATGTCGGGCCCGGCGCAGGCGATCCGCAGCGACGAGCAGGTGCGCCGCTCGTACCTCGGCTACTGAGCGGCGACGCGATGGGCCAGCTGCTGCACCAGGTCCTCTCCGGCCTCGCGACCGGCGGCATCTACGCCAGCCTCGCGCTCGCGCTCGTCATGATCTACCAGGCGACGCACCTGGTGAACTTCGCGCAGGGCGAGATGGCGATGTTCGCCACCTACATCGCCTGGGCGCTGATGCAGGCCGGCGTGCCGTACTGGTGGGCGTTCGCGATCACGGTCGCAGGCGCGTTCGTGCTCGGCGTCGCGGTCGAGCGGATCGTCGTGCGGCCGGTCGAGAACTCGCCGATCCTCGCGCTCGTCATCGTCTTCATCGCGCTGCTCGTCATCTTCAACAGCATCGCCGGCTGGATCTTCACCTACACCATCAAGCCGTTCCCGAGCCCGTTCCCGGCCGAGCCGCTGTTCGGCAACCGGTTCATGTCGTCGCACGAGATCGGCTCGATGGCGATCACCCTCGTCGTCCTCCTGCTCCTCTTCGTCTTCTTCCGCTTCACGCCGCTCGGCCTCGCGATGCGCGCGGCGGCGCAGAACCCGGTCTCGAGCCGGCTGGTCGGGATCCGCGTCGGCTGGATGCTCGCGCTCGGCTGGGGCCTCGCCGCGGCGATCGGCGCGATCGCCGGGATCATGGTCGCGCCGACCGTCTTCCTCGAGCCCAACATGATGGGCGGCATCCTGCTGTACGCGTTCGCCGGCGCGCTGCTCGGCGGCATCGACAGCCCCGGGGGCGCAGTCCTCGGCGGCTTCATTGTCGGCGTGCTGGAGAACGTCGTCGGCGCCTATGTCGGCAGCGATCTCAAGCTCACGCTCGCGCTCGTCGTCATCATCGGCGTGCTCGTCGTCAGGCCGTCGGGCCTGTTCGGCAAGGTCCACGTGGTGCGCGTCTGATGCTGCCGCTCGATCGCCGCAAGCTCGTCGGGCTCGCGATCGTGCTCGCGCTCGCGTGCGCGCTGCCGTTCTTCGTCGCCAACTACCGCGTCTTCCAGATGACGCTCGTCCTCGCCTACGCGATCGCGCTGCTCGGGCTCAACATGCTGACCGGCTACAACGGCCAGATCTCGCTCGGCCACGGCGCGTTCTACGCGATCGGCGCGTACACGGCGGCGATCCTGATGGACAAGGCGGGCTGGCCGTACTGGGCGACGATCCCGGTCGCGGGGGCGGTCTGCTTCGTCGCCGGCTTCCTGTTCGGCCTGCCGGCGCTTCGCCTCGAAGGCCTCTATCTCGCGCTGGCGACGTTCGCGCTCGGCGTCGCGATGCCGCAGATCCTCAAGCACAAGGCGGTCGAGGAATGGACCGGCGGCGTCCAGGGCATCACGATCCTCAAGCCCGACGCGCCCGCGTGGAGCGGCCTGTCGCCGGACCGCTGGCTGTACTTCTTCTGCCTCGCCTGGGTCGTCGTCCTCTTCGTCCTCGGCTGGAACCTGCTGCGCGGGCGGATCGGGCGGGCGATGGTCGCGGTCCGGGATCAGCCCATTGCCGCGCAGGCGATGGGCGTCAACACTGCGATGGTGAAGACGCTCACGTTCGGAGTCTCGGCGCTCTACACCGGCATCGCCGGCGCGCTCGCCGCGATCGCGGTGCAGTTCGTCGCCCCCGACTCGTTCAACTTCTTCCTCTCGATCTCGCTGCTCACCGGGGTCGTCATCGGCGGGCTGGCGTCGATCTCCGGCGCGTTCTTCGGCGCCGTCTTCATCCAGTTCGTCCCCAACGTCGCCGACGAGATCTCGAAGGCCGCGCCCTGGGCGATCTACGGCGTCGTCCTGATCGCCTTCATGTACGCGATGCCGACCGGCGTCGCCGGCTTCGTCCGCGTCGCGCGGGCCCGCGTCGCGCGTGCGCGCGCCGTCGCGACCGTGCGTTGATTCCCCCACCGTCCCTGCAATTGGAGCGAGACATGAGCCAGCACCGCACCCGCATCACCCGCCGCACCGCGATCGGTGCCGGAGTTGCCGTCGCCGTTCTCGGCGGCCGCGCGTTCGCCCAGGCCGCCAAGTACGGGCCCGGGGCGTCGGCGACGGAGATCAAGCTCGGCCAGACGATGCCCTACAGCGGCCCGGCGTCGGCGTACGGGACGATCGGCAAGGTCGAGCAGGCGTACTTCAAGATGATCAACGACAACGGCGGCATCAACGGCCGCAAGGTCACGCTGATCAGCCTCGACGACGGCTACAGCCCGCCGAAGGCGGTCGAGCAGGTCCGCCGCCTCGTCGAGCAGGACGAGGTGCTCGCCCTCTACCAGACGCTCGGCACGCCGAGCAACTCGGCGATCCACAAGTACGTCAACGCCAAGAAGGTGCCGCACCTGCTGCTCGCGACGGGAGCGACCAAGTGGGGCGACCCGAAGGAATATCCCTGGACGATCGGCTTCAACCTCACGTACCAGGCCGAGGGCCAGATCTACGCGAAGTGGCTGCTGAAGAACAAGCCGAACGCGAAGATCGGCATCCTCTTCCAGAACGACGACTTCGGGAAGGACGTCCTGAAGGGCGTCAAGGACGGCCTCGGCGCGGCAGCCGCCAAGATGATCGTCAAGGAGGTCTCCTACGAGGTCACCGACCCGACCGTCGACTCCCAGATCCTCACATTGCAGAGCTCGGGTGCCGACACCTTCATCGACATCACGACGCCGAAGTTCGGCGCGCAGGCCGTGCGCAAGGCGTACGACTCCGGCTGGAAGCCGCTGCACATCCTCAACCAGGTCAGCTCCTCGATCGGCTCGGTGCTCGTGCCCGCCGGCGTCGAGAAGGCGGTCGGCGCGATCACCGTCGCCTACTACAAGGACCAGAACGACCCGCAGTGGAAGGACGATCCGGCGATGCTCGAATGGCGCGCCTTCATGGGCCGCTACTACCGCGATGGCGATCCGAAGGATGCGAGCAACGTCTACGGCTACATCACCGCGCAGGTCATGACGCAGATCCTGAAGCAGTGCGGCAACGACCTGACGCGCGAGAACGTGATGCGCCAGGCGACCAATCTGAAGAACCTGAAGCTGCCGTTGCTGCTCCCCGGAATGGCGATCAACACGAGCCCGACCGATTACTTCCTGTTCGACCAGGCGCAGCTGCAGAAATTCACCGGGACGCAGTGGGAGCTGTTCGGCGAGCTGATCTCGACCCGCTGAGCACGGCGCGTCCGCCCGCGGCGCGCAGCGGCCGCGCGACGCCGGAGCCCCTGTCACGGAACGGTCGCGAAAGCTTCATAGACTTCCGGCATGGGCGAGACCGTCACGCGGCTGCGCGTGGCGCTGCCGCGGCTGCTCAACCGCGAGCGCGCGATCCTCGAGTTCAACCGTCGCGTCCTCGCGCAGGCGCGGCGCGCCGACGTCCCGCTGCTCGAGCGGCTGCGCTACGTCTGCATCGTCTCGTCGAACCTCGACGAGTTCTTCGAGGTCCGCTTCGCCGACTGCATCGAGGCCGCCAAGCGCCTGGGCAGCGGCACGTCGGCCGTCGAGATCGAGGGGATCGCCGCCGCCGCGCATGCGCTGACCGACGAGCAGTACGCCGTCTTCAACGACGAGGTGATGCCGGCGCTCGCCGGCGAGGGCCTGCGCATCCTCAACCACGCCGACCGCGACGAGGGCGAGCGGCGCTGGGTCGCGCGCTTCTTCGAGACGCAGGTGCGGCCGCTGCTCGTGCCGGTCGGGCTCGATCCTTCGCATCCGTTCCCGCAGGTCGCCAACAAGTCGCTCAACTTCATCGCCCGGCTCGGCGGCAAGGACGCGTTCGGCCGCCGCAACACGGCGACGATCGTCAAGGTGCCGCGCGTGCTGCCGCGCGTGATCGAGCTGCCGCGCTCGGCGAAGCGCCCCGGCCAGTCGTTCGTGCTCCTGACGAGCGTCATCCGCGCCCACCTCGGAGAGCTCTTTCCCGGGCGCGAGGTCGAGGCGTTCTCGCAGTTCCGCATCACGCGCGACTCCGACCTCGAGGTCGACGCCGACGTCACCAACCTGCGCCAGGCGCTGCGCAGCAGCCTGCGCACTCGTCACTTCGGCCAGGCGGTCCGGCTCGAGGTCGCCGACACGTGCCCGGGCGAGCTCTCGGAGTTCCTGCTGCGCCAGTTCGGCCTCCCTGAGTGGGCGTTGTACCGCGTCCACGGGCCGGTCAACCTGGTGCGCATGAACGAGCTGATCGCGCTCGCCGAGGCGCCGGCGCTGCGCTTCAAGCCGTTCGTCCCGGCGCCGCCGCGCGGCATGCGCGCCGACCAGTCGATGTTCGCGCGCATCCGCGCCGGCGATCTGCTCCTGCACCATCCGTTCGAGTCGTTCCAGCCGGTCGTCGACCTGCTGCGCGAGGCGGTGCAGGACCCCGACGTGCTCGCGATCAAGCAGACGATCTACCGCACCGGCAGCGAGTCGCTGGTGATGGACCTCCTGATCGAGGCCGCGCGCTCGGGCAAGGAAGTGATGGCCGTCGTCGAGCTGAAGGCGCGCTTCGAGGAAGAAGCGAACATCAACTGGGCCGAGCGGCTCGAGGCGGTCGGCGCGCAGGTCGTCTACGGCGTGGTCGGCCTGAAGACGCACGCCAAGATGCTCCTCGTCACCCGCCGCGAAGGACAGGGGATGAAGCGTTACGCGCACCTCTCGACCGGCAACTACAACCCGAGCACCGCGCGCCTCTACACCGACATCGGCCACTTCACCGCGGCCGAGGACGTCACCGCCGACGTCGACGCCGTCTTCCAGCAGCTCGCGAGCCTCGGCAAGATGCAGCCGCTCAAGGTGCTGTTGCAGGCGCCGTTCACGCTGCAGGCGGGCATGCTCGCGCACATCGCCAAGGTGACCGAGGCCGCGGTCGCCAGGCGCAGCGCGCGCATCGTCGTCAAGATCAACGCGCTCACGGACGTCGCCTTGATCGAGGCGCTCGTCGCCGCCGCCAAGGCGGGCGCGCAGATCGACCTCATCGTGCGCGGCGCGTGCCTGCTCGCCCCCGGCGACGGCACGACCGAGCGCATCCGCGTGCGCTCGATCGTCGGCCGCTTTCTCGAGCATTCGCGCGTCGCCTACTTCCGCTGGGGCGAGCGCGACGACGACGAGGCGCTGTTCCTCTCGAGCGCCGACTGGATGGGGCGCAACATGTTCGGCCGCGTCGAGGTCAGCTGGCCGGTCCGCGATCCGGCGCTGCGCCAGCGCGTCATCGACGAATGCCTGGTGCCGTACCTGCTCGACGACGTCGACGCGTGGGCGCTGCGCAGCGACGGCACGTACGATCGCGTCGAAGGCGGCCACGCGTCGGCGCAACAGGCGCTCGTGCGCCGCTACGACCGGAGCTCGTGA
>JASLGD010000362.1 GCA_030150305.1 Caldimonas sp.
GTCGCCGACGGCGTCGCGCACGTGCACGCGTCGTTCAACAACACGATCATCACGATCACCGACCGCCAGGGCAGTGCGCTCTCGTGGGCGTCGAGCGGCGGCCAGGGCTTCAAGGGCTCGCGCAAGTCGACGCCGTTCGCTGCGCAGGTCGCCGCTGAAACCGCGGGCCGCGCCGCGCAGGACCAGGGCATCAAGACGCTCGACGTCCGCATCAAGGGTCCCGGCCCCGGCCGCGAGTCGTCGGTGCGCGCGCTGGCGTCGCTCGGCATCCGCATCAACTCGATCTCCGACGTGACGCCGGTGCCGCACAACGGCTGCCGGCCGCAGAAGCGCCGTCGGATCTGAGGATCCCTTCATCAACGACCACCGTCTGAGCGCCCACAACAACAACCCGCCAGACTCGCGCAGGGCGAAGCCTTGCGTCAGAAGCTAGACAAGGACACCACGTGGCACGTTATCTCGGCCCCAAGGCCAAGCTGTCCCGTCGCGAAGCGACGGACCTCTTCCTGAAGAGCGCGCGTCGCCCGATCGGCGACAAGGCCAAGTTCGACTCGAAGCCCGGCCAGCACGGCCGCACCTCGGGGACGCGGACGTCCGACTACGGCATCCAGCTGCGCGAGAAGCAGAAGGTCAAGCGCATGTACGGCGTCCTCGAGCGCCAGTTCCGCCGCTACTTCGCCGAAGCCGAGCGCCGCAAGGGCAACACCGGCGCCAACCTGCTCGGCCTGCTCGAGTCGCGCCTCGACAACGTCGTCTACCGGATGGGCTTCGGTTCGACGCGCGCCGAGGCGCGCCAGCTCGTCTCGCACCGCGCGATCTCGGTCAACGGCGAGGTCGTCAACATCGCGTCTTACTCCGTCAAGCCGGGCGACACCGTCGCCGTCAGCGAGAAGGCCAAGAAGCAGCTGCGCGTCACCGACGCGATGAAGCTCGCCGAGGGCCAGGGCCTCGCGAACTGGGTCCAGGTCGACAGCGCCAAGCTCGAAGGCGTCTTCAAGAAGGCCCCCGACCGCGACGAGTTCGGCGCCGACATCCGCGAGGCGCTGATCGTCGAGTTGTACTCGCGCTAGTCGGCCGCATCTGCGAGGGTGGCGGGCAGTCCCCGCCTCCTCGCGTTTCCGTGTTTCGGCCGCTGCCATTTCCCGGGCTGGCAGCGGCGGCATCTCCGCCCGGCGGTCCCATCAGCCTTATCGGTGTAACGAGCCGAGGGTATTGAGAACACAGGACTTCCATGCAAACCAGTCTGCTGAAACCCAAGTCGATCAACGTCGAGCCGCTCGGCGGCAACCGCGCCAAGGTCACGCTCGAGCCGTTCGAGCGCGGCTACGGCCACACGCTCGGCAACGCGCTGCGCCGCGTCCTGCTGTCGTCGATGGTCGGCTACGCGCCCACCGAGGTGACGATCGCCGGCGTGCTGCACGAGTACTCGGCGATCGACGGCGTCCAGGAAGACGTCGTCCACATCATGCTCAACCTGAAGGGCGTCGTCTTTCGCCTGCACAACCGCGACGAGGTGACGATCGTCCTGAGGAAGGAAGGCGAGGGCCCGGTCAAGGCGGGCGACATCCAGACGCCGCACGACGTCGAGATCATCAATCCCGACCACGTCATCGCCAACCTCGCGGCCGGCGGCAAGCTCGACATGCAGATCAAGGTCGAGAAGGGCCGCAGCTACGTTCCCGGCAACCTGCGCCGCTACGGCGACGAGCCGACCAAGTCGATCGGCCGGATCGTCCTCGACGCGTCGTTCTCGCCGGTCTCGCGCGTCAGCTACACGGTCGAGAGCGCGCGCGTCGAGCAGCGCACCGACCTCGACAAGCTCGTGATGGAGATCGCCACCAACGGCGCGATCACGCCCGAGGAGGCGATCCGCTCGTCGGCGAAGATCCTGGTCGAGCAGCTCGCGGTGTTCGCGCAGCTCGAGGGCCAGATCGGCGACATGTTCGAGCCGATGCCCAAGACGACGACGCAGTTCGACCCGATCCTGCTGCGCCCGGTCGACGAGCTCGAGCTCACCGTGCGCTCGGCGAACTGCCTCAAGGCCGAGAACATCTACTACATCGGCGACCTCATCCAGCGCACCGAGACCGAGCTGCTGAAGACGCCGAACCTCGGCCGCAAGTCGCTCAACGAGATCAAGGAAGTGCTGGCGTCGCGCGGGCTCACGCTCGGCGCGCGGCTCGAGAACTGGCCGCCGCAAGGGTTGGACAAGCGGTAACGCTTCGCGGGAACGAAGACGGCCTGAAGGCCGTCATGATCGGGATCGGCCCTCGGGCCGGTCGGTGCACCGGGCCGTACCTGACACGGCGGTCCGTTCGACAACAGGAAAGGAAAGCACCATGCGTCACGGACACGGGCTTCGCAAGCTCAACCGCACCAGCGAGCACCGCCTCGCGATGCTGCGCAACATGTGCGTCTCGCTGCTCCAGCACGAGGCGATCAAGACGACCTTGCCCAAGGCCAAGGAGCTGCGCCGCGTCGTCGAGCCGCTGATCACGCTCGCCAAGGAGCCGACGGTCGCGAACCGCCGCCTCGCGTTCGACCGGCTGCGCAACCGCGCGATCGTGACCAAGCTCTTCGCCGAGCTCGGCCCGCGCTACCAGGCGCGTCCGGGCGGCTACACGCGGATCCTGAAGATGGGCTTTCGCGTCGGCGACAACGCGCCGATGGCGTTCGTCGAGCTCGTCGACCGGCCCGAGCCGGTCGCTGCCGAGACCGCCGCCGAAGCGTCCTGAGCCCGGCATCGCGGGAGCGCACGGTGGCCGAGCCGCTCCTGCGCGTCTCGCACCTGACGAAGAAGTACGGCGACGCCGTCGTCGTCGACGACCTCTCGTTCGCGATCGATCCCGGCGAGTGCCTCGGCGTGATCGGCCCGAACGGCGCCGGCAAGACGACGACGATCCGCATCTGCCTCGGCCTCACCGGCGCCGACGGCGGCACGGTCGACGCCTTCGGCCTGCCGATGCCCGAGCGCGTCCGCGACGCGAAGAAGCGGATCGGCGTCGTCACCCAGTTCGACAGCCTCGACCCGGACTTCACCTGCGTCGAGAACCTGCGCGTCTACGGCAGCTACTTCGGCCTGCCGCGCGCGACGATCGCCGAGCGCGTGCCGAAGCTGCTCGACTTCGCCGCGCTGCAGTCGAAGGCGTCGGCGCGACCGGGCGAGCTCTCGGGCGGCATGCGCAGGCGGCTCTCGCTCGGCCGCGCGCTCATCAACGATCCCGACCTCCTGCTCCTCGACGAGCCGACCACCGGCCTCGACCCGCAGGCGCGCCACCTGATGTGGGAGCGGCTGCAGAACCTGCTGCAGCAGGGCAAGGCGATTCTCCTGACGACGCACTTCATGGACGAGGCCGAGCGCCTCTGCGATCGCCTGCTCGTCCTCGACCACGGCCGCAAGATCGCCGAGGGCAAGCCGCGCGACCTGATCGCCGAGCATCTCGAGAGCGACGTCGTCGAGGTCTACGGCGACGGCGCGGCCGCCGCCGGCAAGCGCCACGGCGCGCTCGCCGAGCGCGTCGAGACGAGCGGCGAGACGGTCTTCTTCTACCTGCGCGAGCCCAAGCACCTGCTCGACGCGCTCGCGGCCGACCACTCGATCCGCTACCTGCACCGCCCGGCCAACCTCGAGGACCTCTTCCTCAAGCTCACCGGTCGCCAGATCCGCGACGACTCCTGACCGCCATGCTGGTCAAGCCGTACGCCATCCCGCACCTCACGTCGCGCTTCTGGCCGGTCGTGATGCGCAACCTCCTCGTCTGGAAGAAGCTCGCCGGGCCGAGCGTGCTCGGCAACATCGCCGAGCCGCTGATCACGCTGGTCGCGTTCGGCTACGGCGTCGGCTCGCTGATCGGCACCGTCGCCGGCCTGCCGTACGTGCAGTACCTCGCCTCGGGCAGCGTCGCCGCGAGCTGCGCGCTGGCGGCGACGTTCGAGGGCCTCTATTCGGCGTACTCGCGGATGGCCGTGCAGCGCACGTGGGACTCGATCCTCAACGCGCCGGTCGCGCTCGACGACATCGTCTTCGCCGAGATGCTCTGGGCGGCGATCAAGGCGCTCTTCTCGTGCACCGCGATCCTCGTCGTCATCTTCGTGCTCGGCATCAGCCGCGCGCCGAGCATGCTGCTCGCGCTGCCGGTGCTCGGCCTCGCCGGCGTCACCTTCGCGTCGCTCGCGCTCGTCTTCAATGCCCTCGCCAAGGGTTACGACTTTTTCACCTACTACTTCACGCTCGTCGTCACGCCGATGACGTTCCTCTCGGGCGTCTATTTCCCGATCGCGCAGATGCCCGCATGGCTGCAGGGCGTCGCGCAGGTGCTGCCGCTGAAGGCCGCGGTCGACCTCATCCGGCCGCTCGTCCTGGGCAGGATTCCCGCCGATCCGCTGCTGCCGCTGGCGATCCTCACGGCGTACGCCTGCGCGGGCTACTATCTGGCGCTGGTGCTCACCCGGCGCCGGTTCTTCGGCTAGCGGCCGATCGGTCAGCTGTCAGCGCCGTCGCCGACCAACGCTCATGCAGGCATCGCTTCCTTCCTTCGCACACCTCGCCCGCTTCGGGTTCGCGCGCTTCGCGGCGTGCGTCGTCGCGCTCGCGCTCGCCACGCTCGCCGCGGTCCAGCCGGCGCACGCCGAGGACGACTTCCTGCCTCCCGAGCAGGCGTTCCGCTTCTCGGCGCGTCCGCACGACGCCAAGTCGGTCGAGGTGACCTTCGCGATCGCTCCCGGCTACTACCTCTACCGCGAGCAGTTCAAGTTCGCGGCGACGGGCGCGACGCTCGGGACGCCAACGATCCCGCCCGGCAAGGTCAAGTTCGACGAGACGTTCCAGAAGAACGTCGAGACGTATCGCAACGCGATCGCGATCGTCGTTCCTGTCGAGCAGGCGGGCGCCGAGTTTCGTCTCGTCGTCACGAGCCAGGGCTGTGCCGACGCCGGCCTGTGCTATCCGCCGATGCAGAGCACTGCGGCGGTCGCGCTCAGCGGCTTCGGCGGCGCCGGCACTGCGCGCGTCGAGTCGACGGCAGCCGACGCGTCGCCCGTGTCGCCGCCGACGAGCGTCGCCGCGGCAGCGGCAACGCCGTCGCCGAGCGATTCGTCGGCAATCGAGGCGGTGCTGCGCGGCGGCGCGTTCTGGTCGGTCGTCGGCGCGTTCTTCATCGCCGGGCTGCTGCTGTCGTTGACGCCGTGCGTGCTGCCGATGCTGCCGATCGTCTCGTCGATCATCGTCGGTCAGGCCGGCGCGCCGAAGGCCGCAGGCGCGGGCGGGACCACGCCCGGCGGCGTCTCGCGGGGCCGCGGCTTCGCGCTCGCGGCGTCGTACTCGTTCGGGATGGCCGTGGTCTACACCGCGTTCGGCGTCTTCGCGGGCCTCGCCGGCGAAGGTCTCGCGGCGGCGTTGCAGAACGCGTGGGTGCTCGGCGCGTTCGCGCTCGGCCTCGTCGCGCTGTCGCTCTCGATGTTCGGCGTCTACGAGCTGCAGTTGCCGTCGGGCCTGACGTCGCGCTTCGCCGACGCGGCGCACAAGCTGCCCGCGGGCCGCGTCGCCGGCGTCTGCGCGATGGGCGGCGTCTCGGCGCTGATCGTGAGCCCGTGCGTCGCCGCGCCGCTTGCCGGCGCGCTGCTCTATCTCAGCCAGACGCGCGACGTCTGGCTCGGCGGCACCGCGCTCTTCTCGCTCGCCGCGGGAATGAGCGTTCCGCTGCTGCTCGTCGGGGCGTCGGCGGGTGCGCTGCTGCCGCGCGCCGGCGCCTGGATGGTCGAGGTGAAGGCGGCCTTCGGCGTCCTTCTCCTCGGCGTCGCGATCTGGACGGTGCAGCCGGTCCTTCCCGGTCCGCTCGCGCTCGCGCTCTGGGGCTTGCTCGCGCTCTTCGCGGCGGCGCTCCTCGTCCACCGCGCGCGTGCGTTGACGGCGGCCGAGCCGGCCGCCGTCAAGCCGCAACCGTCACCGCGGCTCGCGTGGCGGCAGGCCATCGCAGCGCTGCTCGGGCTCGTCGGAGTGCTGCAGGTGGTCGGCGCAGCGTCGGGCGCGACCGACCCGTTGCAGCCGCTGGCACGCTTCTCCGCGAGGAGCGGCGTCGATCCGACTCCCGGCATGCCGCGCTTCCAGAGCGTGAAGAGCGCCGCCGAGCTCGACGCGAGCCTGAAGAGCGCCGGCAAGCCGGTGATGCTC
>JASLGD010000398.1 GCA_030150305.1 Caldimonas sp.
GCCGCCGCCGTCGAGACCGCTGCGCTTGACCTCGCCCAGGCGGACGCGGCCGCCGAGCGGCTGGCGGATTGGAGCCGCGGCGCGCTGGTGGTGGTGGGCTCGGTGGCCGGCGACCGCGGCCGGCAGTCGAACTACGTCTACGGCGCCGCCAAGGGCATGGTCAGCCTCTTCCTGCAAGGCTTGCGCAACCGCGTGCACGCCTCGGGCGTGCACGTCCTCACCATCAAGCCCGGCTTCGTCGATACGCCGATGACCGCGCACCTGAAGAAGGGCGGCCCGCTCTGGGCGTCGCCCGAGCGCGTCGCCAAGGCGATCGTCGCGGCGATCGACGCGCGCCGCGACGTCGTCTACGTGCCCGGCTTCTGGCGCCCGATCATGGCCGTCATCCGCGCGGTTCCCGAGCCGCTCTTCAAACGTCTGCACCTGTGATCGGTCTGCATCTCCCGCGCTTGCACGCGCCCGCCCGCTCTCTTCGCGACGACACCGCGATGTCGGCGCCGCTGCGCGGGCTGTACTGGCTCTGCTGCGCCTGGGCCGTGGCGTCGATGTGGCTCGCGCCGCACTTGCCGCAGATCGACCTGCCGCAGCACGCCGGCCAGGTCGCGCTGCTGCGCGACCTGCTCTCGGGCCACAGCGCGTGGAGCGGCGAGCTGCGCGTCCACCTGCTGACGCCGTACCTGCTCGGCTACCTGTCGCTGCTCGCGCTGTCGAGCGCGATGCCGATCGAGAGCGCGATCGCGCTGCTCTACAGCATCTTCTTCCTGGCGTTCGTCGCCGTCTCGATCGGGCTTCGCAAGCGTCTCGGCGGCGACCCGCGCCTCGACTGGCTGTTCCTGCCGGCGTTCTTCGGCATCCCGTGGCACTGGGGCTTCCTCACCTTCCTGCTCGCGTCGGTGATCGGCCTCTGGTTCCTGAGCCTCACCTACGGCTTCGTCGCGCACAAGTCGCTCGGCCGCGCGATCGGGCTCGTCGCGGTCGGCGTCGCACTGCTCTTCTCGCACGGTCTCGTCTTCCTCTATGCGGTTCCGATCGGGCTCCTGGTCACGCTCGTCTCGGTCCGCGGCGAGCTGCGGCGGCGCTGGCCGCTTCTCGTTCCGTTCGTGCTGCTGCTGGCCGGGTTCCTGCTCTACAAGACCCAGGTGATCGACCCCGAGCTGCAGAACACCGCCGACGTCGGCAAGGTGATGTGGGGCAAGCTCGAGACGCGGCTGATGGCGCTTTCGGGCAGCGCGTTGAGGAGGCCCTACCTCGCCGCGGTGCTCGCGGTGGTGACGTACGGGGCGCCGTGGGCGCTCGGCCTGCGTGTGCGGCGATCGCTCGCGACCGCGGTCCCGTTCCTCTGCACCGCGGCGATGATGCTCGTCTACCCGGACTACGTCTCGGGCGCGACCAACTTCTACGACCGCTTCTCGTTTCTGCTGCTGCCGCTCTACGCGGTCATGTTCGAGCGGCCAGGCGAGCCGGACGAACGCGGGTCGCCGTCGCGCATCGCGGGCTGGCTTTCTCCGCTCTGGGTGCAGTTGGTGCTCATCGCCGTGCTCGCGACCGTGCTCGTCCGCGAGACGATGCACAACCTCGAGTTCGCGCGCGAGACGCGCGCCGTCGACGCGCTCCTCGACGGCATCGAGCCGAGGCGCAAGGTGCTCTACGTTCCGCTCGCCGTGAACCGCGAAGAGCTGCCGCTCTCGTACCTGCACTACCCGCTCTGGTACCAGGCGAGGAGAGGCGGTTTCGTCGAGTTCAACTTCGCGAGCCTGCTGCCGCAGATCGTCCGCTTCCGCGACTTCAGGCGGCACGTCGGCGCCGAGTTCTCGTGGAACGCCACCGCCGGCGACTGGAAGCCGCTCGCCCGCCACGGCTACGACTACGTCCTCTTCAGCAGCCGGACGCCGCTCGACCCGGCCGTGCTCGTCGACGGCGCATGCCGGCTCGAGCCGGTCGAGTCGGTCCCCGACTGGGCGCTGTACCGCATCCGCTGCGCGCAACCATGAGCACCACGCCACGCGTCGACGTTCCCGAGGCCGCCACGACGGCCCCGGGCTCGCGATGGAAGGTCGCCGTCATCGGCGCCGGGCCGATGGGCCTCGCGGCGGCGTACGAGCTGGCGCGCGCCGGCGCCGAGGTCGAGCTGCTCGAGCGCGGCGACCGGCTCGGCGGGATGTCGGCGCACCTCGTGCTCGACGGCCTCTCGGTCGAGCGCTACTACCACTTCATCTGCAAGCCCGACGTCACCCTGTTCAGGTACCTCGAGGAGTTCGGCATCGCCGAGCGCCTGCGCTGGCACAGGACGCGGATGGGCTTCTTCTTCGCCGGCAGGCTCTACGACTGGGGCAGCCCGATGGCGCTGCTGCGCTTCCCGCACCTGTCGCTGCTCGCCAAGGTCCGCTACGTCCTGCACGTGCTGCACGCGCGCGGCGTGCGGGACTGGCACCCGTACGACCGCATGACGTCGACGGCATGGCTGCAGCGCTGGGTCGGCAAGCAGGGCTACGACGTCCTCTGGAAGAGCCTGTTCGCGCTCAAGTTCTACGAGCTCCAGGACAGCATCTCGGCAGCGTGGCTCGGCACGCGCATCCAGCGCGTCGCGAAGTCGCGCAAGGGCGTCGACGAGGAAGAGCTCGGCTACCTCGAGGGCGGCTCGCAGGCGCTGCTCGATGCCGCGGCGAACAGGATCGCCGCGCTCGGCGGCACGATCCGCCTCGGCGCTCGCGTCGAGCGCGTCCTCGTCGGCGATGGCGCGGGCGGCAAGCGCCGCGTCGTCGGCGTGCGCGTCGGCGGCGAAGACATCGCGTACGACCAGGTCGTCTCGACCGTCCCGCTCTCGTACGTGCCGCAGCTCATCCCCGACCTGCCGCCCGACGAGCTCGCGAAGGTCAAGGGCATCCGGCACATCGCGGTCGTCTGCGTGGTGATCAAGACGAGGCGCCCGTTCAGCGCCAACTTCTGGACCAACATCAACGACCCGCGCATCGCGATTCCCGGGCTCGTCGAGTTCACGCGCCTCAACCCGCTCGACGGCAACACGATCCTGTACGCGCCCTACTACATGCCGCAGACGAACGAGAAGTTCGGCCGCGACGACGCCGCCTTCATCGACGAGACGCTCGGCTACCTCCGCCTGCTGCGGCCGGACTGGGATCCGTCGGACGTGATCGCGACCGCCGCGTCGCGCTACCTCTATGCGCAACCGGTGTGCACGCCGGGCTTCTACGACGCGCTGCCCGACATGCGCAGCGCGATCGAAGGCCTCTTCTTCGCCGACACCTCGCACTACTACCCGGAGGACCGCTCGATCTCCGAGAGCCTGCGCGTCGGCGCGACGCTCGCCGGGCACGCGCTGGCCGCGGTCGGAGCGTCCAGGCGATGACCGCGCCGGACGCGGTCGCGGCAGACCGCGACCGAGCGAGCGTTGCCGCGACGCGATCTCGCGTCCTCGGGACGGCGCTCGTCTTCGTCGTCCTCGTCGCGTGTGCGTCGCGCGCCTTCCTGGCGCACGCCTGGCACCACGTTCCGCTCGAGGCCTATCGGCTGCTGTATTCGGCGGCGACGCTCGGCTTCAACTACCCCGACTTCGGCTTCGTGCGCCGCGGCCTCGGCGGCACCCTCATCCACTACTCCGGGCTGGCGCAGCTCGCGGGAACGGCGGCGTTCCACGTCGCCTCGGCGGCGCTCCTGGCCGCCGTCGCGCTCCGCTTCGTGCAGCGGATGCACGCGACGACGCAGGAGCGCGTCGTCCACCTCGCGGTGTTCGCGGTCGCTCTGCTGTTCTGGGCCGAAGACGTCGGACGCACCGACATGGCGGTCGCTGCGATGGCGGGGCTCGTCGCGCTCGCGGTGCGCGCGGGGCGTCCGCTGCTCGCGGTGCTTCTCCTCCTCGTCGCGCTCGCGGTCCACGAGGACGGCGTGATCTTCGGCGCCCCGCTCGCCGCGGTGCTCGCGCTCGACGCCCACCGCAAGGGGCGCATCTCCGGCGCTGCGCTGGCGCGCGCAGGCGCGGTGCTCCTCTGCGGGCTCGCCGCGTACCTGTTCCTCGATCGCCTGCCGCACGCCGACAACGCGACGGTCGCGGCCGCGGTCCGGTCGCGGCTGCCGCGCGACGAGCTCGTCGACTGGGCGTTGTACTACGGGCTGGCCGGCATGCGCGGGGTGCGCACGTCGATGTGCCAGAACTGCGTCGTCGACCCGAACTACGCGCTGCACGTCGCGAGCGGTCTCTTCGTCATCGCGCTGGCGACCGCCATCCTGGTCGGCAGCGAGCCGAGGCTCCGGCGCGACGCGCTGCTCGCGTCGCTGCCGCCCTACCTCTTTCTCTGCCTCGTCGCGAACGACCTCGCGCGCTGGGCGATGCTCGCGGTCATGAACGTGTGGTTCGTGAGCGCGAGCCGCCCTGCCGCCGAACGCGCGCCGCAGCGCGCGTCGTTCGCGGCTCCGCTGCTCGCGGTCGCCCTGCTGCTCGTGGCGACGCATCCGCGGCGGCCGTTCGCGATCGCGAACACGATCTTCTCGCCGAGCCCGCTGCTCGAGGCCGCGTCGATCCGGCTCGGCGGCCCGGCGACCCCCGACCTGGGCATCGTGCTGCCGCGCTGCGACCCGACCTGGCGCGACGTGCTCGACACGCGCACGCGTTGACCGCGACACCGCCTAGCGACGTCCGAACGAGTAATGGCGATGGCCGACGTACGACGACACCGAGGCGCACACCAGCCCGATCGCATGCGCGACCAGGCCGGGCTGCCAGAGTCCCGGGAACGCCGGGAAAACGAGCCGCAGCAATCCGACGCTGACGCTCCAGGTGATCGCGAGCGACACGACGTTGACGAGGAGGAAGCGCGCCATCTCCGATCGGCGCGATCGCCCCGACGCCTCGAACACCAGGGTGCGCGTCAGGACGTACGCGGTCAGCATGCCGACGAGATGCGACAGCACGACCGCGACCTCGAAGCGGACGACGCTCGAGAACAGCACCCGGGCGAGCAGGTTGACCGGCACCGAGAGGCCGGCGACGAAGACGAACCAGACGTACTGCCAGCGTCCGGTGCGAAGGCGAGAGAAGGGAAAGCGCAGGAGAGAGCTCGAGGGCTGGGACATGCTGGCGCGATTGTCAGCCGCGGGCCGTTGCAATCGTCGTGCCTCGATGCCACGCCGCCTGCGCCGGATGAAGCAGCGCGCAAGGCGCGCGGCTCGGAACGCAAGTTGCTACGGACGCTCTCGGTCCGCCGGCGGCAGCGCGGCCGGCGTCGGCGCGACCGCGGCTTCGTCGCCGCGCTCGCCCGCGCCATTTCCCGTCGACGCCGGTGCCCGGTGTCGGCGTTGCCGACGCCGG
>JASLGD010000404.1 GCA_030150305.1 Caldimonas sp.
CTGGACGGCCGGGCCTTCTCCTTCACTTCCGGAAATCGGCCACCCGCCGCCCGCGCCCGGAGTGAGAACCGCAACAGTGAAACGTGGTCCTCGCTTGGATCGGGACGGCAGGGCGCCCTGTTTTGCGGAAGTAAAGGAGGAGGGCCGGCCGTTCAGGCCAGGCCCGGGGGACATGGAGCAAAACAGGGCGCCCTGTCGTCCCGATCCCGTGTGCAAAGACCCGAGCTCGTATGCAAAGACCCGATCCCGTGTGCAAAGACCCGAGCTCGCGTGCAAAGACCGATCCCGTGCGCAAAGAACCCGACGCCGTGTGCGCAAGACGCGGCGAACGAGATCCTTCGCTTCGCTCAGGATGACAAGGGTGCTTCGACCGACAGGCGATGATGGCGGATGAGCTCCAGCCCGCGCGCCCTGTCGATCGCCGCGTTCGCGACGCTGCTCGCGATCGCGTTCCTGATGGGAGCGAACCATGTCGCCGCGCGCGTCGCGTTCGATCACGGCGTCGACGTCGCGACCGCGGTCGCGGTGCGCAGCGTCGCGACCGCGCTCGTCGTCGGCAGCGTCATCCTCGTGCAACGCGTTCCGATCGCGCTCGCGCCGCGCGAGCGGCGCTTCCTGCCGGCGATCGGCGCGATCGTCGCGGTGCAGAGCGTCTGCCTCTACTCGGCGGTCGCGCGGCTGCCGGTCGCGCTCGCGCTGCTCGCGTTCAACACCTATCCGCTCTGGACCGCGCTGTGGGCGCGCCTCCTGTATGCGCACCGCGCCGAGCGGCGCGTCCTCGTCGCGATGCCGCCGATGCTGCTCGGGCTCGCGCTCGCGCTCGACGTCTTCGGCGCCGCCGCCGGCATCGGCGCGGCGCTGCAATGGCAGCGGATCGGCGTCGGCGTCGCCTTCGCGCTGACCGCGGCGGCGACGTTCGGCGTCGCGCTCGTGCTGACGCAGCACGAGGCGGGCCGGGTCGACGGGCGCGTCCGCACGGCAGCGACGATGGCGATCGTCGCCGTGCTCGCGCTCGCCGCGGTCGCGACGCGCGGCGGCTTGCATCTGCCCGCCGCGGCAGCGGGCTGGTGGGGGCTGGCGCTGCTGACGCTTCTCTACGGAACGGGGATCACGATCCTGTTCATCGTGCTGCCGCGGCTCGGCGTCGTCGGCAACGCGGCGATCATGAACGTCGAGCCGGTGTTCGCGCTCGTCCTCGCGTGGGCGATCCTCGGCCAGAAGATCGCGCCGTCGCAGCTCGTCGGCGCGCTGCTCGTCGTCGCGACCGTCGTCTGGCTCGGCTTGCGGCGCAGGAGCGCCGGCTGAGAGCGCGCGGCGCGCTGCGGCAGCACGCGGATGCGGGTAGCCTTCGGGCTCGATTCCAGCGGCCGACGCCGATGCCCCAGCCCCCGAGCGACCTGCCGATCACGATCCGCTCGAGCCCGACGTGGTGGCAGCGCATCGTGCCGACCGGCAGCGAGATCGAGGTCGCGGACCCGCCGCTGCGCGCCGAGCTGTTCAGCGCCGAGCAGATCGCCGAGCACGGCGAGCGCCTTGCCAGGACGCACGTCCTCGCCGCCACGCAGCTCGCCGATCGCCTGCTCGCGCGCCTCGCCGACAACGAGCGCGTCCTCGTCGCGGTCGCCAAGCAGCTCGCCGTCGCCGGCGACGCCGACCGCCGCTACACGCCGGCGGCCGAATGGCTGCTCGACAATTTCTACCTGATCGAAGAAGAAGTCCGCACGGCGCGCCGCCACCTGCCGCGCGGCTACAGCCGCAAGCTCCCGCGCCTCGCGCTCGGCGCCGCCAACGGCGACGGCGCCGGCCTGCCGCGCGTCTACGACCTCGCACAGCAGGCGATCGCGCACGGCGACGGGCGCGTCGGCCGCGGCACGCTCGCGCGCTTCATCGCCGCGTACCAGACGGTGCAGCCGCTGCTGCTCGGCGAGCTTTGGGCGTTCCCGATCATGCTGCGGCTGGCGCTGATCGAGAACCTGCGACGGATCGCGGCGCGGGTCGAGGTCGCGCACATCGAGCGGCGCACCGCCGGCGCCTGGGCCGACGCGATGGTCGCCGTCACCGAAACGTCGCCGAGCGACCTCATCCTCGTCATCGCCGACATGGCGCGCTCGGGGCCGCCGCTCACCAACGCGTTCGTCGCCGAGTTCGCGCGCCGCCTGCAGGGACGCGGCACCGCGCTGATGCTCGCGCTGCAATGGATCGAGCAGCGCCTCGCGGAGAACGGCGAGTCGATCGAGCAGCTCGTCCAGCTCGAGGCTCGCCAGCAGGCGGCCAACCAGGTCTCGGTCAGCAACAGCATCAACAGCCTGCGCCTGCTCGGCGCGATGAACTGGCCCGACTTCGTCGAATCGCTGAGCAGCGTCGAGCAGACGCTGCGCCGCGACCCGAGCGGCGTCTACGCGGCGATGGACTTCCACAGCCGCGACCGCTATCGCCACGCGATCGAGGAGATCGCCGAGCTCGGCCCGACGTCGGAGACCGACGTCGCGCACAACGCCGTCGCGCTCGCCGAAGCGGCGGCCGCGAGCGCGACCGCCGGCGCCGCGGGCGACCCGCGCG
>JASLGD010000519.1 GCA_030150305.1 Caldimonas sp.
CCCGAGGTAGCGGACGCTGCTTTCCAGCTTCGTGTGCCCCAGCAACAGTTGCACCTCCCTAAGGTTCTTCGTACGCCTGTAGATCAGCGTCGCCTTGGTACGCCTGATCGAGTGCGTACCGTACGCTGCGCTGTCCAAGCCCAGCTCGCCGATGCAGTCCACCAGCGCTGTAGGGTAGAACGACATCGGCACCAACGATGCGCACGTGCTGATGCTTCAGGTCGAGGACAGGGCCATCGTGCTGACGTACTCCGACCTGCACCAGCGCCGCTTCGCCTCGCGTCCTTGCGCGGCGTCGCGCCAGGCAGTCCGCCCATCGACAGTCCGCGCGGCGCGGGCGATGCCGGACCGTGATCGCGCAGCGGATGCCGAGCACGCGCCCGGCCCCGCCCAGCACGCAGCAGCCCCCGATGACGCTTCGTTGACGTTGCGCGACGCGCGCCTCAGGCGAGCGCGAGCGCCTCGTCGCGCTGCGCCGCCGCGAGGTCCTTGCGGTAGCGGTTG
The DNA here is from genome assembly GCA_030150305.1 of Caldimonas sp. Lineage (GTDB taxonomy): Bacteria > Pseudomonadota > Gammaproteobacteria > Burkholderiales > Burkholderiaceae_C > Schlegelella_A. Next base: position 505 of record JASLGD010000519.1, read on the forward strand.
AGCTCCTGCACGCTCGCGAAGCGGCGCTCGAGGAGAAGCGACAGGTTGTGCAGGATCCACTCGACGACGCGGGCCTCCCACGCGTCGTCGAAGCGGCTGCCGACGAGAACGCGATCATGGCTGCGGTGAGCGGGAGTGCGCGCCGCAACGGGGTGAGGATTTTTCGCGTTGAAGAGGCGATCACAACAGACTCCTTGTGCTGCACCGCGGGTACTGGCCGGATGCCGGTCGACGGTGGCGACTGCATGTATCGGAGAGGACGCGACATCGATCTGCCGATGCGCTTACGACGGTAGTTGCGGGGGATGTCTCGTTCATGACATCGCAGCTGCCATCGTGAGCTCCCCAGGTACGATCAGTCCGTCATCCGCAGCGACTCTCCCGTCTGGCACGACGGACGCGTGTGCTCCAAAGCTGAGTGATGTTGATGCTGCGGGCAGCACGCGTAGCCGCACGCCGTCAGTCGTGTCGGATCGCCGCACCGCAGTGAGGGCATGCGGTGACGGCAGTGACCGCCATCTCGGCAAGCGGAGAGCGGCCGCTCGCCTGTACCCGCTGATGGCCGCGCAACGTCGCTCGGCCGACGGCGCCGGTCGACCAAAGCGGGGAGAATCCCAGCGCCCGTTAGGGCGCCTGAGAACGGCCGTACGGCCTCGCGCCGGAGGTCACTGCTGGGGATAAAAGCCCGATGCAACCAAGCCCGGGACGCCGTCGATCCTGACCGCCTTCACAAAAGCCCACTTCTGGGACGGCTTCGTCTGCCCAGGCTTCGGAAACATGTAGTCGACCCAGCCTGACCCGCTCGTCTCAGCTGTCCGGATGATCGCATCGTGGAACAGTTTGCCGTTGGCGTCCTTCTGCCCGCTGACGTTGGTTCCCTCGCGCGCTGGAAAGGCAGGATTCAGCAGCACATTGCCGTTCAAGTCGTAGGCGAACACATAGGTATCGCCGTGATACCACTCGCTATCCTTCACTCGCAATTCGGCGAGAGCCGCCTTTCCCTTTGCTTCGATCAGGGCAGCCGCCTTGGTGACCATTGCTTCAACCTCTTTCGCCTCCGGCGATGAGGGCGGCGAGGATGGGGCGTTCGCCCCCGTTGCGTCGGCCCGACCGTCCGGGAGCTGGGCCGGCGACGAGAACGGCTTGGTCGCGTCCGCGACGAACATGATGAGGGCGGTCAGGTCAGTCGTGCCGCTGTTGAAAACCTCCATGGGGACGCCGGCAGGATGTCCATTCATCGTGTGGCCTGCGTCGACATGATCGACCCCCTGCGGAGTTCTTTGGCCGAGCTGACCGGAAATGACGTAGAACGCTTCCGAGCCCGGATGGCTGTGTTGCGGTGTCCTGGCTCCGGGCGGCCCGGAACCGTAGTTGATGCGCAGCAGATACTCGGGCGCGGTGATCGGTGGCACCGGCCCGATCTCCGCCACCTTGGTTCCACCAGGTGTCGACCCACCCTTGGGACCGAGCGTAAACAGCCAGTCCTTGCCCGCGACCTCAGCAGCCAGCGAAGTCGAACCCTCATAACTTACCGTGTTCGGATTCCAACGGTCGGGAGCGATGGCGGCCTCTGCCTGCGACAGGGTGGGGAACGTCTCGATCCGCCAATACAGCGGGCCTTGCGGCAGTTGCCTCACCCTCTTCTCGGCCACGGGTTTGACGACATAGACTGCATCTGCCGCTGCTGCCGGTTGCACTGGGCACAAGCCGCAGACCAAAGCCGCGGCGATGCCGGCCAGGAGCTGTTTCATCGCGAAAGTCCTTTGCTCGACAGGGTCGCGCGACACGGAATGATTCGCAGGAGCGACCCGTGCCTGCGAGCCTGCCGGGAGTCAACCGACCGTGCACACCGAAGCGCCGGACGGTGAACCGAGACTCCTCCCGGCTTGTTCCGATGAAATTGGATCATGCTCGTTGACGCGAGCAAAGGCGCTCGGTAGGACGTTCTCCCTCCACCATCGAGGGTGACTTCGGCCGCCGCGTTGCAGCGGGATCGACACGCCAGCGGCGATTTCCAACTGCGCGAGTTGGTGACAGCGTCAGCTGCTGACTGGTGACAGCGTCAGCTGCTGACTGCAAGCTGACTTTCGCGCGACGGGCTGAACGAGATGCAAGTTGAATCGACAGCCTCGCGTGCTCGCGCAGAACTGGCGACCGCACCAGAGACGCCGCGCTGCGTCGCCATCACGACGTCGGGTGTTTCATCCGTCGTGCCCGCGTAGGCTGATGTCGCGCAACGACTCGGCCGCGTCATCGCTGCGCGACCACGGCCTGCGAGCATCGACGACTCCTTGACTTCCTCTTCCCGGAGCGCCTCATGCAGATCGGATTCATCGGCCTCGGCGCCATGGGCGGCGCGATGGCCGCCAACCTTCTTGCCGCCGGACACGCCGTGCGCGTATTCAACCGCACCGCGGCGCGTGCCGAGCCGTTGCGGCACGCCGGCGCCGCTGTCGCGGCCACGCCGGCGGACGCCGCGCGCGACGCCGACGCGGTGTTCACCATGGTCAGCGACGACGCCGCCCTGCTCGCTGTGACGCTCGGCGACGCCGGCCTGCTCGCGGCGCTGCGGCCCGGTGCGGTGCACGTCTCGATGAGCACCATCGGCGTCGCCACCGCGCGCGAACTCGCCGAGCGTCATCGTGCGGCCGGACGCGGCTTCGTGTCGGCGACGGTGTTCGGCCGGCCGGACGCTGCCGCGCAGCGCAAGCTCTTCGTCATGGCGGCGGGCGCCGACGCAGACGTGGAGCCGGTGCGGCCGCTGCTCGAGGCGCTCGGCCAGGCGGTGCGCATCGTCGGCTCCGACCCGGCGCACGCCAACCTCGTGAAGCTGATCGGCAACTTCATGCTGACGGTGGTCGTGGAGACGCTCGGCGAGGCGTGCGCGGCGTCGGCGCGTTCAGGCCTCGATCCAGCGCACATGGTCGAGCTGCTGACGGGGTCGATCTTCGGCGCACCGCCCTATCGGGCTTACGGGCCGGCGATCGCGGCACAACGTTTCGAGCCGCCTGGCTTCGCGCTCACGCTGGCACAGAAAGACAACCGCCTGATGCTGGAAGCGGCCGAGGCGCTCGGCGTGCCGTTGCCGCTCGCGAGCTTCGTGCACGACCGCTTTCTGGCCGCGCGCGCGCACGGCTTCGGCGCCGCGCACGATCTGGCGGCGCTCGCGCACGGTGCGCTCGCCGACGCCGGCGTTGCCCAGTCCCGTTGAGACGAGTGGCGCTCCGGCGAGTGCGCGATCCCTCGCGGACAGCGTCTCAGCTGCAAAGTGCAACGTCCGGCGAGGCCAGACGTTGCACTGAGTGAAGCTCGCTTGCTGTCAGCGCGACGCGACGCTCTGCTCGGCCGCAGGCCGCGCCTTCGCGAACATCGAGGTCGCGTGGATCAGCGGGGCGCCCGCAAACTCCCCCTGGCCCGCCGGGATCAGCGTGCCGTCGGCGCGGGCCTCGAGCACCTGCTCCTTGACGTCCGCGCGCGTCAGCGTGGAGGTCGACGGATGCGCTTGCGCATACTCCATGTCCTCTTCCGGCGCGACCGACCCCGCGTGGGCGAGCTGGTGGGCGGCGCGAGCTTGCAGCACGGCGGCGTTTTCCTGCCCGCGCGACAGCGTCGAGCGGGCCTCGACTTGCGCCTTGTACGGCGTCATCTCCTCCGGACCGGTTTCGCCGGCGTGGCGCAGCGTGCCGTTGGCGCGCGCGTCGAGCACCTGCTGGACGACCTCGGCACGGGTCAGGGGCGCCGCTTCCTGGGCGAAGGCGGCACCGGTGGCCAGCGTGAGGGCAGCGATGGTGAAGAGTTGCTTGGCTTTCATGATGGACTCCTGGGTCTGAACGGTTGAATGAATGAACGAACCGGGACGGACGGGCCTTGCAGTCCTGGCGGCGCCTTCACGAGATCGGTGTCGCTCGTCCCAGGGAGAGAATGACCCGCTGCTGCTTCGTAGACGTTGCACCTCGCCCGCCGATGATTGCGCCCGCAACAACGCGCGCGACGAGCGCCACACGTTGCCGGCCGCGCTCGGTCATTTGCCGCTCGACACGACGGCGACTGCGTGCGCGTCCGCGGGTCGCGGCGCATCTCCGGTGTGCTCGATCCAGCCGCCGCCGAGGGTGCGGTACAGGTCGACCAGGTTGGTCAGGCGCGCAAGCCGCGTCGACACGAGCGCAGTCTGCGCGCTGTAGAGGCCGTTCTGCGCCGTCAGCACGGTGAGGTAGCTTGCGACGCCGTTCTGGAACAGCTGCTGCGAGAGATCGAGGGCGCGCTGCTCGGCCTCGACGGTGCTCGCGGTCGCCGCGAGCTGCTCGCCATAGGTGCCGCGTGCGGCGAGCCCGTCGGCGACCTCGCTGAACGCGGTCTGAATCGCCTTCTCGTACTGCGCCACGTTGATGTCGCGCTGCAGGCTGGCGACGTCGAGGTTCGCCTGCAACTGGCCGCCGTTGAAGATCGGCACCGTGATCGAAGGAAGGAAGCTCCAGGCGAGCGAGCCGCCCTTGAAGAGGCCGTCGAGCGACGAGCTCGCGGTGCCGAGGGCGCCGGTGAGGCTGATCGTCGGGAAGAACGCGGCCCGCGCCGCGCCGATGTTGGCGTTGGCGGCGCGCAGTTGCGCCTCGGCCTGCATCACGTCCGGACGGCGCGCGAGCAGGTCCGACGGCAGGCCCGCCGGAATGTCGGCGAGGATCTGTTGATCGCCCAGCGCCACGGGCGGCGGCAGGTCTGCGGGCAGCGGCTCGCCGAGCAGCAGCACGAGGCCGTTTTCGGCCTGCGCGCGTCCGCGCACCTGCGCCGCGCGATTCGCCTTGGCCTGATCGACCACGGTCTGGGCTTGGCGCACCGCGAGCTCGTTGCCGGTGCCGGCCTCGAACTGCCGCAGCGTCAGGTCGTAGGACTCCTGGGCCGTCTCCAGCGTGAGATCGGTGACGCGGATCAAGTCGTCGAACGCGAGCACCGAAAGGTACTGGTCGGCGACCTGCGACACCAGCAGGATCTCGAACGCCTTGCGCGCCTCGGCGCTGGCGAAGTACTGCTGCAGTGCGGCGTCGCTGAGGCTGCGGAGCCGCCCGAAGAAATCGAGCTCCCACGCCACCGACGCGTCAACGGAGTAGGCATGCTCCACGAGCGGCGCGCGGCTCGCCGTCAAGCTTGCGGGAGTGCGCGACGACGAGCCGTCGGCCGCCACGCCGACCTGGGGGAGCAGCGCCGAGCGCTGGATGCGGTACTGCGCGCGCACCTGCTCGACCCGCAATGCGGCGACGCGAAGATCGCGGTTGTTCGCCAGCGCGATCTCGACGAGCCGCTGCAAGCGCGGATCGGCGAGGAATTCGCGCCATCCCACCTCCACGGCCGGCCGCTGGTCGGGCGATCCAGCGGCCTCGTCGTAGGCAGGTCCCACCGGAAACCGCGACGAGACCGGCGCATCGGGACGGTGGTACACGGGCTCCAGCGAGCAGCCCGAGATCAGCAGCGCCGCGACGCCGGCGGCGACAGCGCGCATCGGCAAGACGCGAGGCACGTCTCGTGGCGTGTGGCGGAGCTTCATGGCGTCACCAGCGCATGGCCGCCTTCGGCTGCCGGCAAGACTGCAGGCGTGGCCTGAGAGCGGAACAGCTTGCCCCTGACCACGAAGAAGAACATCGGGATCAGGAACGGGCCGAGGAAGGTCGCGGCCAGCATGCCGCCGATCACGCCGCGCCCGACTGCGTTCTCGCTGCCCGAGCCGGCGCCGGAGGCGATGGCGAGCGGCAGCACGCCGAGCACGAACGCGAGCGACGTCATGAGGATCGGCCGCAGCCGCATGCGCGCGGCCTCGACGGCCGCGTCCAGGACCGAGCGGCCCTCCGCGGCAAGGTCGCGCGCGAACTCGACGATCAGGATCGCGTTCTTCGCCGACAGTCCGATCGTCGTCAGCAGGCCGACCTGGAAGTACACGTCGTTCTCCAGGCCGAGCGCCGAAGCGGCGACGAGCGCGCCGAGCACGCCGATGGGCACGACCATCACGACGGCGAGCGGAATCGACCAGCTCTCGTACAGGGCGGCGAGCGCGAGCACCACCACCAGCAGCGACAGTGCGTAGAGGAGCGGCGCCTGCGATCCCGATTGCTGCTCCTGCAGCGAGATGCCCGTCCACTCGTGGCCGATGCCCGCGGGGAGCTCGGCCATGAGCGTCTGCATCACCGCCATCGCCTGGCCGGTGCTCTGGCCCGGTGCGGCCTGGCCCTGGATCTCGACCGAGGGCACGCCGTTGTAGCGCTCGAGCTTGGGCGAGCCGTAGGTCCACGAGCCGGTCGCGAACGCCGTGAACGGCACCATGCTGCCCGCGGCGTTGCGCACGAAGAGCGACTGCAGGTCCTCGGGGTTCATGCGGAACGGCGCGTCGGCCTGCACGTAGACGCGCTTGATGCGGCCGTCGGTGTCGAGGAAGTTGTTGATGTAGCTCGAGGCCCAGCCGACGGAGAAGGTCTGGTCGATGGAGCTCAGGTCGATGCCGAACGCGCTCGCCTTCTCGCGGTCGACGTCGATCTTGTATTGCGGCGTGTCGTTGAGGCCGTTGGCGCGCACCAGCGCAAGGTTCGGGTTCGCGCGCGCCAGCGCGAGCAGCTGGTCGCGCGCCTGCATGAGCTTGTCGTGGCCGAGGCCGCCGCGGTCCTCGAGCTCGAGGTCGAAGCCCGAAGCGGTGCCGAGCGCAGGGATCGAGGGCGGATTGATCGGAACGATGGCGGCCTGCTGGTAGGTCGCGAAGTGCTTGGCGGTGCGGGCCAGCACGGCCGGCACGGCGAGCGAAGAATCCTTGCGCAATGACCAGTCCTTGAAGCGGATGAAAAGCAGGCCCTGGTTCTGCCCACGGCCCGCAAAGTTGAGCCCGTTGACCTCGAAGGCGGCCTCCACGGCGGCCGATTCCTGCGTTGTGAGGTAGTTCGCCACGTCGGCGAGCGCGAGCCAGGTCTGGCCTTGCGTCGCGCCTGGCGGGGTCTGCACCTGGATGTAGGCGACGCCCTGGTCCTCGACCGGCAGGAAGCCGCTGGGCAGGCGAACGAACAGCACGCCCACCGCCACGATCACGGCCGCATAGACGAGAAGCCAGCGGCCGAAGCGCGCGATCACGGCGCGCACGCCGCCGACGTAGCCGTCGCGCGCGCGGTCGAAGCCGCGGTTGAAGCGCCCGAAGAAGCCCCCCGTCGGCGCGGCGTCGCCGTGCGCCCGCGGCTTCAGCATGGTGGAGCACAGCGCCGGCGTGAGCGACAAGGCCACGAACACCGAAAGCAGCATCGCCGAGACGATCGTCACCGAGAACTGGCGATAGATCGCACCGACCGCTCCGCCGGAGAACGCCACCGGCACGAACACCGCGCTCAGCACCACCGCCACGCCGACCAGCGCGCCCGTGATCTGGCCCATGGCCTTCCTCGTCGCGTCGCGCGCAGACAGCCCCTCCTCGGCCATGACGCGCTCGACGTTCTCGACCACCACGATCGCGTCGTCGACCAGGAGGCCGATCGCGAGCACGAGCCCGAACATCGAGAGCGTGTTGATCGAGAAGCCGAGCGCCGCCAGGATGCCGAACGTGCCGAGCAGCACCACCGGCACCGCGATCGTCGGGATCAGCGTCGCGCGCAGGTTCTGCAGGAACAGGTACATCACGAGGAACACGAGCGCGATGCCCTCGAACAGCGTCTTCACGACCTCGGTGATCGAGATCTTCACGAACGGCGTCGTGTCGTACGGGTACACGACCTGGAGCCCGTGCGGGAAGTACGGTTCGAGCTCGGCGATCTTCGCGCGCACCGCCGTCGCGGTGGCGAGCGCGTTCGCGTTCGGCGCGAGCTGGATGCCGATGCCGGTGGCCGGCTCGCCGTTGTACCTGGAGTCGATGAAGTA
>JASLGD010000400.1 GCA_030150305.1 Caldimonas sp.
CCAGATCGACGCCTGGCACATGGCGTACGCGTCCGACGGCCGCGGCAGCGCACCGTACGTTCCGGTCGTCGACGGCGCTGCGCTTCGGCACGTGCAGCTGCCGACCACGCTGCCGACCTTCGACGAGCTGATCGGCCGCGACGGCGTCGACGAGGACAACGTCGCCGAGGCAATGCTCGCGCGCACGGCAGGTGCGCACGACCACGTCTTCACGTTGCACGCCGAGCTCGAGGGCGGGCTGCTCGCGCCGGCGCTGCGCCGACTGCTGCACGGCTGGCGCGCGCAGGGCCACGCGCTCGTTCCGCTCGCGCGTTACCACGAGCGCGTCCGCGACCGCCCGCTGCCGCGCCTGCCGGTGGCGTGGGGCGAGATTCCCGGGCGCAGCGGCGAGCTGATCGTCGCACCCGCCTGAGCGCGAAGGCCGCGTGCGCCGCGCGCAACAGCGCAAGGTGCAATCACGGGCACGCTGATGGACGTCGTCGAAGGGCCCGAGCACGGCTTCGCCAACGTGCCGGTGTCGGTGTACTGGCGATCACGACGATGACGACGGTCGGCTTCGGCGACATCGCGCCGAAGACCGGGCTCGGCCGCTTCATCGCGTCGGTGATGGTGCTGATCGGCTGGGAACGCTCGCGGTGCCGACGGGCATCGTCAGCGCCGAGTTCACGGTGCTGCGCTTTCGCGGCCGCGCCGCGCGCGCACCGTCGCGACCACGGCGCGACGTCGCTCGCGCCTGCCGCCGCACGCTCGATCAGCACCGAGTCGCCGAACTCGTGCGTGCGGTACGCGCACGCCTCGAGCGCGGCGTCGACGCGCGCGAGCGTCGGCGCCGGAACGAATGCGGACAGCAGCGCGTGGTGGCTTGTCCCCGGCTCGTGCGTTCCGCTGACGATGGCGTCGACGATCGCGAGCCGGGTCGCCGCGCCGATCCGGTTGTCGGCGACGCCGCTTCCCGCCTGCAGCCCGCCGCTGCGCGACGCCGCGTGCTCGAGCGCGCGCGCGACCGTCGTGCCGAGCGCGACGACGCGGCCGCCGCGACGCTTCGCCGCGGCGATCGCCGCGACGGTCGTCGCCGGAATGCGGTACGGCTCGTCGAGCGGCAGGCGGGCGTCGAGCGCGGCGTCTCCGGTCGACGACAGCCCCGCGGCGTGCGTCAGCGTCGCGAACGAGATGCCGCGCGCGGCGAAGCGGTCGAGCATCCGCCAGTCGAGCACGAAGCCTGCCGATGGCGGCTCGAACGCCGCCGGCTGCGCGGCGATCCGCGTCCACACGTCCCAGAGCGCGAGCGGCGCGTCGACGTGCGCGTACTGCACCGGGCGGCCGTGGCGCGCGATGCCGGCGCGGATCGCGTCGGCGTCGCCCTCGAAGAAGAGCTCGACGAGACGCGGATGGCCGAGCAGCGCGACGACGCGCGCGGCGAGCGGCCCGAGCGCGAGCGCGTCGCCGACCGCGAGCGCAGGCGGCAGCGTGCGCCGCTCGGTCGGCGTGCGGTGGTCGCCGGCGCCGAACACGACCGCAGCGAACGTGCGCACGTCGTCGGCGTCGAGCGAGCGCCGCGCGGCGAGCCGGACCTCGATCGTCGCGCCGCTCGCGACGTGCGTTCCGACGAGGCTCGCCGGCCACGTCGCGGCGTCGTTGGCGACGACGACGTCGCCGGGCGCGAGCGCCTCGGCGAGCGCGCTGCGCGGTCGATGCGAGATGCGGCCGGCGCGATCGACGACGAGCAGCCGCGCGTCGCGCGGCCGCTGCACCGGCAGTGCGGCGGCTCTCATCGTGCGACCTCTGCTTGCCGCGGTGCGCGCTCGCGGTCGATCCGCTCGATCAGCTCGCACGCCGCGTCGCGCGGGCGCTTCAGCGTCGCCGGGTCGGCGTCGGGAACGGCGGCGGCGTGCATCGGCGTGTCCATGTCGCCGGGGTCGACGTCGATCACGGCGACGCCGTGAGGCGCGAGCTCCTCGTGCCAGATGCGGCCGAGCTGCGCGAGCGCCGCCTTGCTCGCTCCGTAGGCACCCCAGCCCGGATACGGCGTGAACGCGGCATCGCTCGTGACGTGGACGACGACGGCGCGCCCGCCGCGCTCGCGCGCCGACGCCGCGAGCAACCCGAGCAGCGCCTTGGTGAGGCGAAACGGCCCGAGCACGTTGGTCGCGAGCGCGCGCTCGACGTCCTCGCATTCGGTATCGGCGAGCAGCGCGAGCGGTTCCGGGCCGAGCGTCGATGCGTTGTGGACGAGGACGTCGAGGCCGCCGAGCGCGCCGCCGACCTGGAGCGCGATCGCGTGCGCGTCGTCCTTCTTCGCGACGTCGCCGACGATGCCGTGGCTGCCGCGCACGGCGGCGGCGACGGCGCGGACGCGGGCAGCGTCGCGGGCGACGAAGGCGACGGCGTCGCCGCGGGCGGCGAACGCGTCGACGAGCGCGCGGCCGAGGCCGGAGGTGCCGCCGGTGACGGCGACGCGCAGCGCTGGCCGCGAAGTGTCGGAGTGCGTCATGATCGATGTCCCTCGAATGCGATGACGCGAAGGTAGGGC
>JASLGD010000048.1 GCA_030150305.1 Caldimonas sp.
ATCGCCGCGGCGATCGCGTCGGCGTCGAGGCCGCCGCGGCCGACACGACGCGCCATCGCGAGCTGGGCGAGGACGACGAGCGCGAGATGGAACTCGACCCCGGGCGCATCGGGCCAGCGCGCGACCGGCTTGCCGAAGAGCGGCGCGTACGCGGCGACGATCGCGCCGAGCAGGATGATGATCCAGCTCAGGTAGATCCAGATCAGGAAGATCGGCACCGTCGCGAACGCGCCGTAGACGAGCGCGTACGTCGGCATCGCGCCGAAGTACGCGGTCAGCGCGCGCTTGCCGAGCGCCATGCAGACGGCGACGAAGAAGCCGCCGAGGATCGCGTGCTTCCAGCGCACGACGGTGTTGGGAACGTAGTGGAAGAGCGCCGCGACCGTGAACGTCTCGAGCACGAAGTCGAACGCCGAGACGGCGACGCCGAGGCCGCGCGGCACGTCGCCGAGCAGACCGCGCGACCCCGTCGCCACGTACGACGTCGCGCTCAGGCTGATCGCGAAGACGAGCGGGCCGAGCGTCGCCGCTGCCCAGTAGATCGCGACGCGCTGCCCGATCCGGCGCGGCTTGCGAACGCGCCAGATCGCGTTCAGCGCCCGATCGATCGTCAGCATCATCGCCAGCGCCGAGACGACGAGCGCGATCAGCCCCGCGCCGCCGAGCCGCGTCGCGCGCGTCGAGAACTGCGTGATCGCCTGCATCACCGGCCGGACGATGTTGTCCGGGAGGAGCGTCTGCAGCAGGTACTTCTGCAGCGCGACCTGCAGCGTCGCGAACATCGGGAATGCCGAGAACAGCGCCAGCATCACCGTCAGCAGCGGCACCAGCGAGATGATCGTCGTGAACGTGAGCCCGCCGGCGGTGAGCGCGAGACGGTCCTCGCGAAAGCGCACGAGGAGCGTCTGCAGGCTGAGGAGCCAGGGCCGCGGCTCTTCGGGCGCGGCCCGGCGCGGCGCTGCGGGCGTGTCGGTCATCCGCTATGGCCTCTTCACGCGGTGCATTGCTGGCATGATAAGCAGCGATGGACGACGTCGCGGCCGGGGACCTCGTCGCGCGCGGCGCGCGCGCGGTCGCCGTCGCTGCGGCGCTGGCGTTGATCGTGCTCGGGGCGGCGTGGGAGCTTCGCCTCGCGCCGACCGGCAGCGGCACGCTCGCGATCAAGGTGCTGCCGCTCGTGCTGGCGTTGCCGGGGCTCGCGCGCGCCAGGCTGTACACGTACCGCTGGCTGAGCCTCGCGGTGTGGCTTTATGCCGCCGAAGGTGCGGTGCGCGTGACGAGCGAGCGCGGCGTGTCGGCGACGCTCGCCGCCGCCGAGCTCGCGCTCGCCGTCGTCCTCTTCGCCGCGTGCTGCATCCATGTGCGGGCACGCCTGCGCACCGGCGTCGCGCCGGCCCGGCCGTGAGCCTGCTCGACGACCTCGCCGCCGCCGTCGGCAGCGCGAACGTCCTCGTCGGCGCCGACTGCGCAGCGTACGAGGTCGACTGGCGCAAGCGCTACTTCGGCCGCGCGCTCGCGGTGGTGCGCCCGGGCTCGACCGCCGAAGTCGCCGCGGTCGTCGCCGCCTGCCGCGACCACGGCGCATCGCTCGTCCCGCAAGGCGGCAACACCGGGCTCGTCGGCGCTTCGGTGCCCGACGCGAGCGGCAGCCAGGTGCTGCTCTCGACGGCGCGGCTGAACCGCATCCGCAGCGTCGACCGCGCGAACCTGACCATGATCGCCGAGGCCGGCTGCGTGCTGCAGCGCGTGCAGGAAGAAGCGGCGAGCCACGGCCTGCTGTTCGCGCTCAGCCTCGCAGCCGAGGGCAGCTGCACGATCGGCGGCAATCTCGCGACCAACGCCGGCGGCACGCAGGTGCTGCGCTACGGCAATGCGCGCGAGCTCTGCCTCGGGCTCGAGGCGGTGACCGCCGACGGCCGCGTCTGGGAGGGCTTGAGCGGCCTGCGCAAGGACAACACCGGCTACGACCTGCGCGACCTCATCGTCGGCAGCGAAGGCACGCTCGCCATCATCACCGCGGCGACCTTGCGGCTGCACCCGCGACCGCGCGCGACGATGACCGCGAAGGCGACGCTGCCGACGCTCGCCGCGGCGATCGAGCTGCTCGGCCGCGCCCATGACTCGCTCGGCCCCGCGCTCACCGGCTTCGAGATCATGAACGACGCGTCGCTCGCGCTCGTCCGCAAGCACTTCGCGCAGCTTCGCCATGCCGTCGCGCCGTCGCCGTGGACGGCGCTGATCGAGCATTCCGACTGCGAGGGCGAAGCGCACGCCGCGGCGTCGCTCGAGGCGTTGCTCGGCGACGCGCTCGAGCGCGGCCTCGTCCGCGACGTCGCCGTCGCGACGAGCCTAGAGCAGGCGAACGCGATGTGGCACGTCCGCGAGACGATCCCGCTCGCGCAGGTCGCCGAGGGCAGCAACATCAAGCACGACATCGCGCTGCCGGTCTCGGCGATCGAGGAGTTCGTCGCCGTCACCGACGCCGACCTCGAACGGCGCTTTCCCGGAGTTCGCATCGTCGACTTCGGCCACCTCGGCGACGGCAACCTGCACTACAACGTGCAGGCGCCGGCCGACTGCGAGGCGAACGCGTTCGCCGAGCGGCACGAGGCCGCGATCACCCGCCTCGTCTACGACGCCGTCAGCGCGCGCGGCGGGTCGATCTCGGCCGAGCACGGCATCGGCGCGCTCAAGCGCGACGAGCTCGCGCTGCGCAAGTCGCCGGTCGCGCTCGACATGATGCGCGCGATCAAGGCCGCGCTCGATCCCGCCGGCGTGCTGAACCCGGGCCGCGTGCTGCCGGCTGCGGCGCCGCGGTGAGGACGAGCCAGTCGACGAACGCGCGCACCTCGGGACGCTCCGCCGAGCGGGTCGAGACGATCACGCAGTAGCCGCGCGGCGAGACCAGGCTCTTGCGAAACGGCGCGACGAGCTGGCGCTCGGCGAGCTGGCGCTCGAGCAGCGGCATCCGGCCCAGCGCGACGCCCTGCCCCGCGATCGCCGCCTGGATGATCTGGTCGTACGACGAGAAGCGCAGCATCCCGGCCGGTTTCAAGTCGGCGACGCCGAGCGCGTGCAGCCAGAGACCCCAGTCGAGCAGCTGCACGCCGTTGTCGCCCTCCATGCTGAGGAGGATGTGGCGAGCGAGATCGGCAGGCTCGCGCAGCGGCGCGACCTTGCTCGCGCGCAGCTTCGGGCTGCACACCGGGAAGACGGTCTCGCCGAACAGCGTCATCGCGCCGGCGGGCAGCGCGACGTCGATCGGCCGGTAGCGGATCGCGACGTCGACCGCGTCGCGCTCGAGGTTGACGAGCTCGTAGCTCGTCGTGATGCGGACGTCGATCCCGGGATGCGCCGCGACGAACGCCGACAGCCGCGGGATCAGCCAGAGGCCGGCGAAGCCGGCCGTGGTCGTCACGATCACCGCCTTGACGCGATCGGCCTGGCGGATCTCGCGCGTCGCACGGTCGAGCCCGACGAGCGCGTCGACGACGGCGAGCTGCAGCGTGCGGCCCTCGTCGGTGAGCGCAATGGCGCGGTGCAGGCGGCGAAACAGCGGCACGCCGAGCCGCTGCTCGAGCGCCTGGATCTGCCGGCTCACCGCCGACTGCGTGAGCGCGACCTCGTCGGCGGCGCGCGTGAAGCTGAGGTGGCGTGCCGCGCTTTCGAACGCGACGAGCGCGTCGAGCGGCGGCAGGTCGTACGCGCCGCGGCTCATCGCCGGGCGCTTTCGCATGCACGTGGCGCATGCGATGCATTCGCAATGACCGCTTGTCGCGGCCACGCCGCAGCGAGAAGCTTCACGTCAAGGCGACGACGAGCGACCGATCGTTGCAGCCCCGCTTCATGCATGGCATTCATGCTACAGGGAGTTCGACCATGAACCAAGACCTGCTCAACGGTGCTCGCCCCCTGGCGAGGAACAACGTCCGCCACCTGCACGCGGAACCGGGGCGCCGCGTCGAGGTCGTGAGCGGCTCGATCTGGATCACGCAGGACGGCGACCTGCGCGACATCGTTCTGTCGACCGGCGAAGCGTTCGACTTCGACCGCGAGGGCGACGCGCTGCTCAGCGCGTTCGCCGACTCACGCTATCTGGTGCTCGACGCGGTGAAGCCTCACTGAACCGGGCCCTTGATGGCGTCCGGAATCGGCAGCGCCATGACGTCGATGCCCTCCTCGCGGAGGGCGTCGGCGTCTTCCTTCGAGGCGCGGCCACGGATGCCGCGCTCCTCGACCTCGCCGTAGTGGATCCGGCGCGCTTCCTCGGGGAAACGCTCGCCGACGTCCTCGGTCGAGCTCAGCACGTGGCGCACCGCACGCAGCCACTGCGACTGCATCGTCATCATCTCGGTCGTCTGTTCCTGCTGCTCGGCTGACGCCGACTGGCGCGACCGCTTGAGCCGCGACGCGTTCGGCAGCCGGATCGTGGCGGTGTCGCCGCACAGCGGACACGCGACGATGCCGCGCTCCTGCTGCGAGAGGAACTCGTCCTCGGACGCGAACCAGCCTTCGTACGCGTGCTGCTTGCCGCAGCGCAGGTTGAAGACCTTCATCGCCGCATTATCGTCAGCCGGGCGCGGCGACCGTGTCCCATTGCAACGGCCAGCGGCCGGCGCGCCAGTTGGCGAGCCAGAGCAGGCCCACGAGCGTCTTGGCGTCGGTGATCTCGCCGCGACGTGCCGCCTCGTCGACCTCGTCGATCCGCATCGCGAAGACGTCGAGGAACTCGCCGACGTCGAGCCGGCGCTCGCCCGCGACGAGGCCGCGCGCGAACCAGACCTCGATTCCTTCGGTCGAATAGCTGATCGCGTTGTGCAGGACGCCGGCGCGCGCCCACTCGCGCGCGCGATAGCCGGTCTCCTCTGCGAGCTCGCGGACGGCGCACTCGAGCACCGGCTCGCCGCGCTCGAGCTTACCGGCGGGAAACTCGAGCATCGCGCGCTCCATCGGGTAGCGCCACTGCCGCTCGACGACGACGCGCTCGCCGTCGAGGAGCGGCACGACCATCACCGCGCCGGGATGGACGATGTACTCGCGCTCGGCCTCGGAGCCGTCGGGAAGCGCGACGCGGTCGCGGCGGACGTCGAGGAAGGCGCCTCGCCACGCGTCGACCGGCGCGACGAGACGCTCGCGCAGGTGCTCGGTGTCGCCGGCCGGCGGCATGCTCACGTCGCGAACATCTGCACGATCGCCTGCGCGCAGAGCTGCATCAGCCCGCCGGGCAGGAGCCCGAGCAGGAGCACCGCGGCGCCGTTGAACGAGAGCAGGATGCGGACGTCGCGGGCGCCTTCGATCGGGTGAGCGTCGACCGGCTCGTCGAAGAACATCACCTTGACGACGCGGACGTAGTAATACGCGCCGAGGAGCGAGAGGACGACCGCGCTCACCGCGAGCCAGATGAAGCCGGGCACGTTGGTCGAGACGAGCGCCTGCAGCACCGCCAGCTTGGCGTAGAAGCCGACCGTCGGCGGGATGCCGGCGAGCGAGAACATGAACACCGCCATCACGCCGGCGAACCACAGGTTGCGCCTCGCCAGGCCGCGGAAGCCGTCGATCCGCTCGGCCTCGTGGCCGGCGCGCGAGAGCAGCATGATCATGCCGAACGTGCCGAGCGTGGTCAGCACGTCGGTGACGACGTAGAACATCGCCGAGCTGTAGGCGTTCGACGCCGAGACCGTGTTGCCGCTGACGACGCCGGGGCACAGGCCGAGCAGCATGAAGCCGATCTGCGCGATCGTCGAGTAGGCGAGCATCCGCTTGATGTTGCTCTGCGCGATCGCCGCCAGGTTGCCGAGCAGCATCGACGCGAGCGAGAGCAGCACGAGCATCTGCTGCCAGTCGAGGGCGAGGCCGATCATGCCCTCGACGAGGAGGCGGATCGTGATCGCGAAGGCGGCGAGCTTGGGTGCGCCGCCGACGAGCAGCGTCATCGACGTCGGCGCGCCCTGATAGACGTCGGGCACCCACATGTGGAACGGCACTGCGCCGAGCTTGAACGCCAGCCCGGCGACGACGAACACGGTGCCGAAGACGAGGACCGCGCGGTTGATGCGGCCGGTGCCGATCGCCTTGAACACCTCGCTGATCTCGAGCGAGCCGGTCGCGCCGTACATCATCGAGAGGCCGTAGAGGAGGAACCCGCTCGCCAGCGCGCCGAGCACGAAGTACTTCATCGCCGCCTCGGTCGCGCCGGTGTCGTCGCGGCGCATCGCGACGAGCGCGTAGAGCGAGAGCGACATCAGCTCGAGGCCGAGGTAGACGACGAGGAAGTTGTTCGCCGCGACCATCACCAGGATGCCGAGCAGCGAGAACATCGAGAGCGTGAAGAGCTCGCCGCGCAGCATCTCGCGGCTGGCGGCGTACGGGCGCGCATAGACGAGCGTCGCCATCATCGCCAGCGTCGCGAAGAGGCCGAGCAGGTGCCCCATCGGGTCGGCGACGACCATCCGCTGCATCGCGTAGTAGGTCGCGCCGCCCCAGAAGTACCAGAGCTGCATGACCGCGACGATCGTCAGCGACGCCTGGGCGAGGCAGTACGTGACGATGCGCTCCCTGCCGGGCGCCCAGAGGTCGGCGAGCGCGACGACGCACGCCATCACGAGCAGCGTGATCTCGGGCAGGATCGGAAAGACGGCTTGCCAGTTCATGAGACGGGGTGCCCGCACGGCCGCCCGAAGGGCACCACGCCCCCTCGGGGGGCAGCGAGCGAAGCGAGCGTGGGGGTGCTATCCATTTCAGGGGGCGATCTTGGGCACCGACGCGTGGCGCAGCAGCTCGACGACCGAGGTGTGCATGACGTCGGTGAACGGCTTCGGGTAGATGCCCATCGCGAGCACCGCGACGGCGAGGATCGCGAGCATCGCGAACTCGCGCCGGTCGAGGTCGGCGAGCGCGCCGACCTCGGCGTTGGCGACGCCGCCGAAGTAGACGCGCTTGACCATCCAGAGCGTGTAGCCCGCCCCCCAGATCAGCGTCGTCGCCGCGGCGGCGGCGATCCAGAAGTTCACCTGCACCGTGCCGAGGATCACCATCCACTCGCCGACGAAGCCGGCCGTGCCCGGCAGGCCGCAGTTGGCCATCGCGAACAGCACCGCGAACGTCGCGAACTTCGGCATCGTGTTGACGACGCCGCCGTAGGCGGCGATCTCGCGCGAGTGGACGCGGTCGTAGAGGACGCCGATGCAGAGGAACATCGCGCCCGAGACGAAGCCGTGCGAGATCATCTGCACGATCGCGCCCGACGTCGTCAGCTCGTTGAACATGAAAAAGCCGAGCGTCACGAAGCCCATGTGCGCCACGGACGAGTACGCGACGAGCTTCTTCATGTCGGTCTGGACGAGCGCGACCAGGCCGATGTAGACGATCGCGATCAGCGAGAGCGCGACCATGAACCACGCCCAGCGGTGGCTGGCGTCGGGCGCGATCGGCAGCGAGAAGCGGAGGAACCCGTACGCGCCGAGCTTCAGCATGATCGCCGCCAGCACGACGGAGCCGCCGGTCGGCGCCTCGACGTGGGCGTCGGGCAGCCAGGTGTGGACCGGCCACATCGGCACCTTCACCGCGAACGCGAAGAAGAACGCGAAGAAGATCGCGACCTGCGCCTGCATCGAGAGCGGCAGGCGGTGCCAG
>JASLGD010000056.1 GCA_030150305.1 Caldimonas sp.
GAAGCTGCGCGAATCGAAGAGCCTGATCCCGGTCGTGCTGCTGATCGTCGCGGTGCTCGGCTCGATCTACACGGGCATCGCGACGGCCACCGAGGCGGCCGCGCTCGGCGTGCTCGGCTCGCTCGTCATCTCGATCGCGCAGGGATCGATGAGCTGGAGCACGTTCAGGGAGTCCCTGCTCGGCGGCACGCGCCTCTATTGCATGATCGCGCTCATCCTCGCCGGCGCGGCGTTCCTGACGCTCAGCATGGGCTACATCGGATTGCCCCGCCACCTCGCCGAGTGGATCGCGACGCTCGGCCTCTCGAAGTTCGGCCTGATCGTCGCCCTCACGATCTTCTACGCGATCCTCGGCTGCTTCCTCGACGGCATCTCGATGGTCGTGCTGACGATGGGCGTGATCATGCCGACGGTGCAGAAGGCGGGGATCGACCCGCTCTGGTTCGGCATCTTCGTCGTCATCGTCGTCGAGATGGCGCAGGTGACGCCGCCGGTCGGCTTCAACCTCTTCGTGCTGCAGGGCATGACGCGGCGCGAGATCGGGACGATCGCGCGCGCCGCGTTTCCGTTCTTCCTGCTGATGGTGCTGATGGTCGTGCTGCTGTATGCGTTCCCGCAGCTCGTCAGCTTCCTGCCGCAGCAGATGCAGCGATAGAACGTCAGCGCCAGGCGATGAGCGCGATCGTCGCGATGACGACGATCGCGGCGAGCACCCAGCCGAGCGTCCCCGCCGGCTCGCGCACACGTGGCGGCTTCGCCGCGGCCACCGGCTCGGCCGCCGGACGGGCCGGCGCGTAACGAACGGCGAGCTGCTGCTCGAAGGCGCGAAAGAAGTCGTCGGTGATCTTGGCCGCCGCAGCGTCGATCAGGCGCGAGCCGATCTGCGCCATCTTGCCGCCGACCGTCGCGCGCGCCTGGTAGGCAAGCCGCGTCGTGATCGGATCGATCGCGGCGAGCGAGACGTCTGCCGAGCCCTTGCCGAACCCGGCGACGCCGCCCTGGCCGTCGAAGTTGATCGTGTAGCTCGTCGGCGCCTGCACGTTGGTGAGCTTGAGGTTGCCCTTGAAGCGCGCGCTCACCGGCCCGATCCGCATCGCGACGACGGCGACGAACGCGTCGTCGCCGACGCGCTCGAGCGATTCGCAGCCGGCGACGCACGCCTTCAGCGTCTCCGGGTCGTTGAGCGCCGCCCACGTCTCGGGCACCGATGCGGAAATCGTTCGTTCGCCGTTCAGCTCCATGCTCGCGATTCTCCTATCGACGCGGCGGCTGCGCTTCGCGAAGCACGGTCGCGAGATCGGCGAGGCTCGCCAGGTTGTGGACCGGAAGGAAGCGATCGACGAACGGCAGCAGCGCGCGCACGCCGCCGGCGCGCGGCTCGAACTTGTCGAAGCGCAGCAGCGGGTTCAGCCAGACGATCTGGCGCGCGAACAGACGCAGCTGCGCCGCCGCCCGCGTCAGCTCGCCGTGCTCGTCGCGGTCGAGCCCGTCGGTGACGAGGAGGAGCGCGGCGTTGGCGCCGAGCAGCCTTCTCGCCCAGTGCCGGTTGAAGTCGTCGAGGCACGACGCGATCCGCGTCCCGCCCTTCCAGTCCTGCACCTGCACGCTCGCCAGCTCGAGCGCCAGATCCGGGTCGCGATGCCGCAGCGCACGCGTGATGTTGGTCAGGCGCGTTCCGAAGGTGAGCGTGTGGACCTTGAGATAGCGCCGTGTCAGGCCGTGCACGTAGTGCAGCATCAGCCGCGCGTAGCGGTCCATCGATCCGGAGACGTCGAGCAGGACGACGATCGTCGGCAATTCGCTGCGCGGCCGGCTGAAGCGCGGCACCAGCGTCTCGGGCTGGCGCGCCATCGCGAGCATCGTCGCGCGCAGGTCGACGACGCCGCGCGCGCTCGCTTCGTGGCGGCGCCGCCGCACCGGCGCGAACGGCAGCGGCACCTCCTCGGCGAGCTTCTGCGCGAGCTCGAACTCGGCTGCCGTCATCGACTCGAAGTCGGCGCGCTGCAGGCGTTCGCGGTCGGAGAAGGTGAACGCGGTCTCGAACTCGACCGTGTCGTCGGGCCCCTCGCGGCGGCCGCCTTCGGCCTTCGGCGGCGGCGCGGCGAGCGCGTCGGCGAGCCGCTGCGAGTGGCGCCTGGTCATCTCGCGGCGCCCGCTGATCGTCGGCAGCAGCTCGGCCATCATCCGCTCGAGCAGCTTGGGGTCGCGCCAGAACGCCGCGAACGCGTCGTCGAAGAGCGCTTGCTGCTCGTGGCGGTCGAGCATCACCGCCGAGAGCGCGGCGTGGACGTCGTCGCGGCGAGCGACGCCGACCGCCTCGATCGCCTCGAGCGCCGCCAGCACGCGGTCCGGGCCGACCGGCATGCCGGCCTGGCGCAGCACGCGCGCGAAGTGGACGACGTTGTCAGCGAACATCGGCGCGCGCGGCGACGGCGCCCTCGCCGTGCGCCGCGGCCTGCACCTCGGCGAGCAGCCGCGCCATGTCGCCGCCCTGCAGCTTGGCGATGTCGTCGCGGTGCTTGAGGAGGACGCCGAGCGTGTCGCGCACGTTCTCGGGAGCGAGACTGATCGTGTTGAGCGCGACGAGCGCGTTGGTCCAGTCGATCGTCTCGGCGATTCCCGGCGCCTTGAAGAGATCGAGCGCGCGCATCCGCTGCACGAAGGCGACGATCTGCGCCGTCAGCCGCTCGTCGGCACCCGGCGCGCGGATGCGGACGATCTCGATCTCGCGCGCCGCTTCCGGATAGTCGACCCAGTGGTAGAGACAGCGGCGCTTCAGCGCGTCGTGGATCTCGCGCGTGCGGTTGCTCGTGATGACGACGATCGGCGCCGCGCCGGGCGCCGCCTTCACCGTGCCGAGCTCGGGGATCGTCAGCTGGTTCTCGGCGAGGACCTCGAGCAGGAACGCGTCGAACGGCTCGTCGGCGCGGTCGAGCTCGTCGATCAGCAGCACCGGCGAGCGCTCCTGCGTCAGCGCCGACAGCAGCGGCCGCTCGATCAGCATCTCGCGCGAGTACAGGCTCGAGACGAGCCGCTCGCGCGCATCGGCGTCGCCGAGCTGGTGCGCCGCCTCGGCGAGGCGGATCTCCATCATCTGGCGCGCGACGTTCCACTCGTACGACGTCTGCGCGACGTCGAGCCCCTCGTAGCACTGGACGCGCAGCAGCCGCGTGTCGAGCGAGCGCGCGAGCGCCTTGGCGAGCTCGGTCTTGCCGACCCCCGGCTCGCCCTCGACGAAGAGCGGGCGCTTGAGCGAGAGCGCGAGCAGGACGACGGTCGCCAGCCTGCGGTCGGCGACGTAGTGCTCGCCCGCGAGGGCGTGGACGACGTCGTCGACGGAGCCGGGGACGGGGGGCGGTGCGGCGGAGAGCATCGGCGCATTCTCGCCGCAGCCGTCATCCTGAACGAAGTGAAGGAATCTCTGCGGTCGAGATCCTTCGCTCCGCTCAGGATGACAAGAAGCTGCTCAGCGCGCCAGCGCGGCGGCGACCGCGCGCGCCGCGATCACGCTGATCATGGCGGCGCGGTACTCGGCAGAGCCGTGCAGGTCGCCGTTGATGTCGGTCGTCGGCATCTTCACGACCTTCGCGGCGTCGGGCGTGAAGCTCTTGGCGAGCGCGTTCTCGATCTCGGTCGCCCGAAACGCGTGGCTCTTCGCGCCGGTGACGCCGACGCGAACGCCGCTCGCGGTCTGCGCGACGCAGACGCCGATCAGCGCGAAGCGCGACGCCGGCTGCTTGAACTTGACGTACGCCGCCTTCTGCACCGAAGGAAACGTCACCGCGGTGATCAGCTCGCCCGGCTGCAGCGCCGTCTCCCACAGGCCGGTGAAGAAGTCGTCGGCGGCGATCGTGCGGCGGTCGGTCTGGATCGTCGCGTTGAACGCGAGCACGCCGGCCGGATAGCACGCGGCGGGATCGGCGTTGGCGATCGAGCCGCCGATCGTTCCCATGTTCCTCACCATCGGATCGCCGATGCCGCCGGCGAGCTCGGCGATCGCCGGCGCGATGCGCTTGACGTCGGCGCTGCGCGTGACGCTCGCGTGCGTCGCCATGGCGCCGATCACGACGCCGTTGCCCTCGGCGCGGATCTGCTTGAGCTCGGCGATGCCGCCGAGGTCGACGAGGCGGTCGGACTGCGAAAGGCGCAGCCGCATCGCCTGGACGAGGCTCTGCCCGCCGGCGAGGTAGCGGACGCCGGCGCCGGTCGCCGCGCTCTTGGCGGCGTCCTTGGTGCCCGGCCGCTGGTACTCGAATGCATACATGTCGGTTGCTCCTCGTTCAGGCGGCGGACTTGCCGTTGGCGGCGCGCCAGATGCGCTCGGTCGTCGCCGGCATCGCGATGTCGACGACGCCGAGCGCGTCGGTCAGCGCGTTGATGTAGGCCGGCGGCGAGCCGATCGCGCCCGCCTCGCCGCACCCTTTGACGCCGAGCGGGTTGTGGGTGCACGGCGTGTTCGTCGTCGCGACCTTGAAGCTCGGGATGTCGACCGCGCGGGGCATCGCGTAGTCCATGTACGAGCCGGTGACGAGCTGGCCCGAATCGTCGTACCTGCAGCCTTCCATCATCGCCTGGCCGAGGCCCTGCGCGATGCCGCCGTGGACCTGGCCCTCGACGATCATCGGGTTGACGACGTTGCCGAAGTCGTCGACGGCGACGAACTGCTCGATCTTCGTCTTGCCGGTCTCGGGGTCGACCTCGACCTCGCACACGTACGAGCCGGCGGGATAGGTGAAGTTGCTCGGGTCGTAGAACGCGTTCTCGTTCAGCCCCGGCTCGAGCTTGTCGAGCGGGAAGTTGTGCGGCACGTACGCGGTCAGCGCGACGTTGCCCCACGCGATCTTCTTGTCGGTGCCGGCGACCTTGAACTCGCCGCCCTCGAACTCGATGTCGCTGTCCGATGCCTCGAGCAGGTGCGCCGCGATCTTCTTGCCCTTGGCGATCACCTTGTCGACCGCCTTGACGATCGCCGTGCCGCCGACCGCGAGCGAGCGGCTGCCGTACGTGCCCATGCCGAACGGGATGCGGCCGGTGTCGCCGTGGACGATCTCGACGTTGTCGACCGGAATGCCGAGCCGGCCGGCGACGACCTGCGCGAACGTCGTCTCGTGGCCCTGGCCGTGGCTGTGCGAGCCGGTGAAGATCGTCACCGTTCCGGTCGGGTGGACGCGCACCTCGCCGGCTTCGAACAATCCGGCGCGCGCGCCGAGCGCGCCGGCGATGTTCGACGGCGCGATGCCGCACGCCTCGATGTAGCACGCGTAGCCGAGACCGCGCTTCTTGCCCCGGCTCTCCGACTCCTTCCGCCGCGCCGGGAAGCCGGCGACGTCGGCGAGATCCTTCGCCTTGTCGAGGTGCGCCGCGTAGCCGCCGACGTCGTAGGTGAGACCGACCGGCGTCGAGTAGGGGAACTCGGTGATGAAGTTGCGCCGGCGGATCTCGGCCGGATCCATCTTCATCTCGCGCGCCGCCTGCTCGACGATCCGCTCGACGACGTACGTCGCCTCCGGGCGGCCGGCGCCGCGGTACGCGTCGACCGGCGCCGTGTTCGTGAACACCGCCTTCACCTCGGCGTAAATCGCCGGCGTCTTGTACTGGCCGGCGAGCAGCGTCGCGTAGAGGATCGTCGGCACCGCGGTCGCGAACGTCGACAGGTACGCGCCCATGTTGGCGACCGTCTTCACGCGCAAGGCGAGGAAGTTGCCGTCCCTGTCCATCGCGAGCTCGGCGGTCGTGACGTGGTCGCGGCCGTGCGCATCGGTGAGGAACGATTCGCTCCGCTCGGCCGTCCACTTGATCGGCCGGCCGACGCGCTTCGCGGCCCAGACGAGCGCGACGTCCTCGGGGTAGAGGAAGATCTTCGAGCCGAAGCCGCCGCCGACGTCGGGCGCGATGACGCGCACCTTCGACTCGGGCAGGCCGAGCACGAACGCGCACATCAGCAGCCGCTCGACGTGCGGGTTCTGGTTGGCGACGTAGAGCGTGTAGCTCTCGTCGCTCCGGTTGTAGCTCGCGTTGACGGCGCGCGGCTCGATCGCGTTCGGCACCCGCCGGTTGTTGACGAACGAGAGCTTGGTGACGTGCGCGGCGCGAGCGAACGCCGCGTCGACCGCCGCCTTGTCGCCGTGGCCCCAGTCGTAGCAGGTGTTGTTGGCGACGTCGTCGTGGACGCTCGTGGTGGCGCGGTCGGCGCTGGCGACGTCGATCACCGCCGGCAGCTCCTCGTAGTCGACGACGACGAGCTCGGCGGCGTCCTTGGCCTGCAGCAGCGTCTCGGCGACGACGAGCGCGACCTGGTCGCCGACGTGGCGCACCTTGCCCTGCGCGAGCACCGGGTGCGGCGGTTCCTTCATCGGCGAGCCGTCCTTGCTGTGGATCAGCCAGCCGCACGGCAGCCCACCCACCTTCGCCTCGGCGAGGTCGGCGCCGGTGACGATCTCGACGACTCCGGGCGCCTTCTTCGCCGCTGCGGTGTCGATCGAGCGGATCTTCGCGTGCGCGTGGGGGCTGCGCACGAAGACGCCGTACGTCTGGTTCTGCAGGACGACGTCGTCGGTGTAGCTGCCGCTGCCGGTGATGAACCGCTTGTCCTCGCGACGGCGGATGCTCTGGCCGATCGGACCCGACGGCACTTCGTTCATGTTTCCCATGGCTCGCTCCTCAGGCCGCCGCCGGCGTCTTGCCCGCTTGGCAGAACTGGATCGCCTTGACGATGTTGTGGTAGCCGGTGCAGCGGCAGATGTTGCCGTCGAGGCCTTCGCGGATCTCCTGCTCGCTCGCCTTCGGGTTGTCGGCGAGCAGCTGCACCGCCGACATCACCATCCCCGGCGTGCAGAAGCCGCACTGCAGGCCGTGGCACTCGCGAAACGCCGCCTGCATCGGGTGCAGCTCGCCGTTCTTGGCGAGGCCTTCGATCGTCGTCACCTCGCCGCCTTGCACCTGCGCGGCGAGGATCGAGCACGACTTGATCGCGCGGCCGTTGACGTGCACGGTGCACGCGCCGCACTGCGCGGTGTCGCAGCCGACGTGCGTTCCGGTCAGCTGCAGCTGCTCGCGGAGGAACTGCACGAGCAACGTGCGCGCATCGACCGTCCTGCTGACGGACTTGCCGTTGACGGTCAGGGAAATGGGAATGTCCACGCGGGTCTCCTGCTTGTGGCGATGGGCGGCGACCTCGGCGGGGCGCGCCCTTGGAAAACCCATTGTTCAGAGGCCCCGAGCGCGCGGGACCGGGCTTTCCCCTAGTCAGGCTGTCACATTCCGCTCACCGAGCGCAGGCACGAAGCATTGCCGGTCGTGCGTCCTCGAATGCGTGACGCGTTTCGGTCGATGGGTGCACCGAGCGCTGACGCGGACGCCGGGTGACCGGCTCCGCTCCATGTCCCCCGGGGCCTGGCCAAGAGCTCAGGGCGCGCAGCTGCGAAAGCCGTAGAAGCCGTCGTCGCGCTCGGGAAGGGCGAAGCTGCGCAGGCGCGCGCTGCGCAGCGGAGGGCGCGTCGCGAACGATGCGCCGCGCAGCACCTTGTGGCTGCCGAACGCCGGCTGCGAGTAGTCGCGCCACGGCCCGGCGACGAAGCCCGGGTACGGCCGGAACGTCGTCGCCGTCCACTCGCGGACGTCGCCCCAGCGAAAGCCGCGCGAGGCACCCTGGTGCGCCGCGGCTTCCCACTCGGCCTCGACCGGCAACCGCCGGCCTGCCCAGCGGCACCATGCCTCGGCCTCGTGCCAGGTGACGTGGACCGCGGGCTGTGCCGCGGGAACGCGCGCAAGCACGCCGAAGCGGCGCTGCAGGACGCCGTGGCGCAGCTGGTCGACGTGGCGAGGCGTGCGGCGAGCTTCGCGCTCGAGCCAGGCCCAGCCGGCCTCGCTCCAGTACGCGCGCTCGTCGTAGCCGCCGTCCTCGACGAACTCGCCGTACTGCGCCCACGTGACCGGCTGCGCGTCGATCTCGAACTCGGGGATCGCGACCGCGTGCGGCTCTCGCTCGTTGTCGAAGCGAAAGCCGTCGCCGCTCGCGCCGAGCAACCAGCGCGTCGCGGGCAGCGCGATCGGCGGCCGCGGCGCGCGCGCGGCGATGCGCGCGACCAGGCCGACGTCGAGGCCGAGCGTCTGCGCGAGCACCGCGAGCGCCTCGGCGTGCATCTCCTCGTGGAAGAGCGCGAGGCGATGGAAGTAGTTGGCGTCGTCGTCCGCGTCGCGCGCGATGGCGTCGAGGCACGCCGCGAGCTGCGCGTCGAGCCGCTCGATCAGCTCGGCGCGCGACGGCAGCGCGACGCGCCAGCGCTCGGCATGCGCGAGCCGCGCCGAGTCGAAGACGGCGTCGGGGCCGGCGAGCGCAGGCGCGCGCGCAGCGTCGACGAAGCCGTCGGCGTTGCGGCGGTGCGGGCCGCGCAGGATCCAGAATTCGGCGAACCAGGCAATGTGGCCGAGCTCCCACGCGACCGGGTTGACGCCCGCCTGCTCGGGGACGCGCCAGCCGTCGTCGTCGAGGTCGAGCGTGCGGGCAAGCGTCGTCGCGCGCGCGTCGCGCAGCGCGTCGGCGAGCGCCACGCCGGCGAGCCGACGCGCGTCAGCGGTCATGGTGCCCGCGCCGCCGTGCGATGATCGTTCGATGCGATCCGGGCAGCCGCCGCGCGTGACGATCGTCTCGCCGGCGCTCGCCGCCGCGAACAACGGCAACTGGCACACGGCGGCGCGCTGGCAGCGCTTCCTCGCGCCGGTCGCCGACGTCGAGGTCGTCGCGATCGGCGACGAGGACGGCAGCGCCGACGTGCTGATCGCGCTGCACGCGCGGCGCGCCGCAGCGTCGATCGCGCGCTGGCGGGCGCGCCGGTCCGAGGCGCCGATCGTCGTCGTGCTCACCGGCACCGACCTCTACCGCGACCTCCCTGCCGATGCCGACGCCCGCCATTCGCTGGAGTGTGCCAGCCGCATCGTCGTCCTGCAGGAGGCGGCGCCGGCGCGGCTCGACGCCGCCGCGCGCGCGAAGGCGGTCGTCATCGTGCAGTCGGCGCCGGCGCTGCGCGCCGAGCGCGATGCGCGCGACGCCGACTTCGCGGCGGTCGGCCACCTGCGCGACGAGAAGGATCCGCTGACCGTGATGCGGGCAGCGCGACTGCTCGCCGCGGACACGGCAACGCCGACGATCGTCCACGTCGGCGCGGCGCTCGACGAACGCCTCGGCGAAGAAGCGAAGACGACGATGGCTGCGTGCCCGGCGTACCGCTGGCTCGGCGGGCTCGACCACGCGGCGGCGCGGC
>JASLGD010000086.1 GCA_030150305.1 Caldimonas sp.
CCAACGAGCGCGATGCAGTCGACCGGGCACACCGGCAGGCAGAGCTCGCAGCCGGTGCAGTGCGCGGCGATGACGACGTGCATGCGCTTGGCGGCGCCGACGATCGCGTCGACCGGGCACGCCTGCAGACAGAGCGCGCAACCGATGCACGCGCCTTCGTCGATGACCGCGAGCGAGCGCGTCGCCTCGTTGCCGCACTCGGGGTCGAGCGGCAGCTCGGCGCGGCCGGTGACGCGTGCGAGCCGCGCGATCCCCTCGGCGCCGCCGGGCGGGCAGCGGTTGATCGCTGCGTCCTCGCCGGCGATCGCCTCGGCGTAGCCGCGGCAGTCGGCGTAGCCGCAGCGGCGGCACTGCGTCTGCGGCAGCGCGTCGAGCACCGCCTCGGCGAGCGCCTGGGCGCCCATGTCAGGCGCTGGCGAGGCGGCGCTTCGCGCGCGTCGTGCGCGCCGTGCGACGCGCCGCCGGCTGCTGGTGCGCGGCGATGAACTCGCGCACCTTCGGGTAGACGTTCTCGCGCCAGCGACGGCCCGAGAAGATTCCGTAGTGCCCGGCGCCGAGCGCGTCGTAGTGGAAGCGCCGCTCGGCCGGGATGCCGGTGCACAGGTCGTGCGCCGCGCGCGTCTGGCCGGCGCCCGAGATGTCGTCGAGCTCGCCCTCGATCGTCAGCAGCGCTGCGGTCTGGATGTCCTGCGGGCGGACGAGCTTGCCGTCGATCTCCCATGTGCCGTTGACGAGCGCGAAGTCCTGGAACACGGTCTTGATCGTGTCGAGGTAGTACTCGGCGGGCATGTCGAGCACGGCGTTGTACTCGTCGTAGAAGTCGCGGTGGAACTCGGCGCTGTCGCCGTCGCCTCGGACCAGGTCGAGGAAGTAGTCGTAGTGCGACTTCAGGTGCCGGTCCGGGTTCATCGCGATGAAGCCGGCGTGCTGCAGGAAGCCGGGATAGACGCGCCTGCCCGCCCCCGGATAGTTGACCGGCACGCGATGGATGACGTTGTTCTCGAACCAGGAGAAGCTCTTGTTGAGCGCCAGGTTGTTGACCGCGGTCGGGCTCTTTCGGGCGTCGATCGGGCCACCCATCATCGTCAGCGTGCGCGGGATCGCCTCGCCGGCGCTCGCCATCAGCGACACCGCGGCCAGCACGGGCACGGTGGGCTGGCAGACCGAGATCACGTTCACCTCGGGCCCGATGAAGCGGATGAACTCCTGCACGTAGGCGACGTAGTCGTTCAGGTGGAACGGCCCCTGGTCCTCGGGGACCATGCGGGCGTCGGCCCAGTCGGTGATGAAGACCTTGTGCCCCTTCAGCAGCTCGCGCACGGTCTCGCGCAAGAGCGTCGCGTGGTGGCCCGAGAGCGGCGCGACGACGAGCACGGTCGGCTGCTCCTTGAGCTTTCTGAGCGTCGGCAGGTCATCGGTGAAGCGCTTGAAGCGCAGCAACCGGCAGAAGGGCTTCTCGACCGCGACGCGCTCGTGGACCGCGACCTGGACGCCGTCGACCTCGATCCCGCGGATGTCGAACTGCGGCTTCTCGTAGTCCTTCGCGAGCCGGTGCATCAGCTCGAGGCCGGCGGAGACGCGGTGCGCGTTCGGCACGTGCGCGAAGAGCGAGAGCGGGTGCCGGTACAGCTTCGACGATGCGCTGGCGAACTCCGAGAACGGGCTCATCAGCGCGCGCTGCGCCTCGTAGAACTCGTAGAGCATCATGCCGGCACCTTCTCGGTGACGTGCGCGATCGCGGCAACGACGGCGTCGAGGTTGCGCTCGTTGAGCGCCGCCACGCAGATGCGGCCCGAGTCGACGCCGTAGACGCCGAACTCGCTGCGCAGGCGCTGCATCTGCTCCTTCGAGAGGCCCGAGTAGCTGAACATGCCGCGCTGGCGGGTGATGAAGTCGGTGTCGATCGCCGCGCCCGCGGCGACGAGCCGGCGTTGCAGCTCGACCCGCATCCGCTTGATGCGCTCGCGCATGCCGGCGAGCTCCTGCTCCCATTGGGCGCGCAGCGCCGGAGTCGTGAGCACGGTCGTGATCGCGGCGGCGCCGTGCGTCGGCGGGTTCGAGTAGTTGGTGCGGATCACGCGCTTGAGCTGGCTGAGGACACGCGTCGCCGCGTCCTTCGTCTGGCAGACGACCGAGAGGGCGCCGGCGCGCTCGCCGTAGAGCGAGAAGCTCTTCGAGTAGCTCGTCGCGACGAGGAAGTCGATCCCGGCGGCGACGCACAGCTGCACCGCGCGGCCGTCCTCGGCAAGGCCGTCGCCGAACCCCTGGTACGCGAGGTCGAGAAACGGGACGAGGCGACGCGCGGCGAGGACCTCGACGAGCTCGTTCCACTGCGCCGGCGAGAGGTCGCAGCCAGTCGGGTTGTGGCAGCACGCGTGCAGGACGACGATCGTTCCGGGTGCGGCGGCGTTCAGCGCGGCGAGCATCGCCGCGAAGTCGACGCCCTGCCTGGCCGCGTCGTAGTAGGGATACGTCTCGACCTCGAAGCCCGCGCCTTCGAAAAGCGCGCGGTGGTTCTCCCAGCTCGGGTCGCTGATCAGGACGCGCGCCTCGGGACGCATCCGCTGCAGCAGGTCGGCGCCGATCTTCAGCGCGCCGGTGCCGCCGACGGCCTGCACGGTCGCGACGCGGCCTTCGCGGCGCGCCGGCGAATCGGCGCCGAAGACGAGCTCCTGCGTCGCCGCGTCGTACGCCGCGATGCCGTCGATCGGCAGGTAGCCGCGCGCCTGCTGCGCCTTTGCCATTGCCTCCTCGGCGGCGCGGATGCAGCCGAGCAGCGGGAGCTTGCCGTTCTCGTCGTAGTAGACGCCGACGCCGAGGTTGACCTTGTTCGGGTTCGGGTCGGTGGCGAATTGCTCGTTGAGACCCAGGATCGGGTCGCGGGGCGCCATCTCGACGGCGTCGAAGAGCGAAGACATGCAGGGGGTCCTTCAGGAACCGGTTGGAAAAAGCGTCGGCACCGCCATCTGCCGATTTCCAACGACGCCGAGGCTCGCTCCCCGATGCCCGTTGCGGTACGCTGATGGGTTCGCTTCGATGCGGACCACCGATTTTAGCCGCCATGACTTCGACCACTGAGGCCGCACCCGAAGAAGCCACGACCGCCGCGCCCGGCGGTGAATTCGTCACGTATCCGGGCTCGCCGTTCCAGCTCTTTCGGCCGTATCCGCCGGCCGGCGACCAGCCCGAGGCGATCGCCGGGCTCGTCGAGGGCATCCGGGACGGGCTGGCGTTCCAGACGCTGCTCGGCGTCACCGGCTCGGGCAAGACGTTCACGATGGCCAACGTCATCGCCCAGGTCGGCCGGCCGGCGATCGTCTTCGCGCCGAACAAGACGCTCGCGGCGCAGCTCTACAGCGAGTTCCGCGAGTTCTTCCCGAAGAACGCGGTCGAGTACTTCGTCAGCTACTACGACTACTACCAGCCCGAGGCGTACGTCCCGCAGCGCGATCTCTTCATCGAGAAGGACTCGGCGATCAACGAGCACATCGAGCAGATGCGGCTGTCGGCGACCAAGAGCGTGCTGGAGCGGCGCGACGTCATCGTCGTCGCCTCAGTGAGCGCGATCTACGGCATCGGCGCGCCCGAGGACTACACCGAGATGCGGATGATCATGCGCGTCGGCGACAAGCTCGGTCAGCGCGACGCGATCGCCCACCTGATCCGCATGCAGTACACGCGCAACGAAAACGACTTCTCGCGCGGCACGTTCCGCGTCCGCGGCGACACGATCGACGTCTTCCCGGCCGAGCACAGCGAGCTCGCGGTGCGGATCGAGCTCTTCGACGACGAGCTCGAGTCGCTGACGCTGTTCGATCCGCTCACCGGGCGGATCCGCCAGAAGATCCCGCGCTTCGTCGTCTACCCGGCGACGCACTACGCGACTCCGCGCGCGCGCATCGTCTCGGCGATCGAGACGATCAAGGCGGAGCTCCGCGAGCGGCTCGACGAGCTGGTCTCGGCCGGCAAGCTCGTCGAGGCGCAGCGGCTCGAGCAGCGGACGCGCTTCGACCTCGAGATGCTGCAGGAGGTCGGCCACTGCAAGGGGATCGAGAACTACACCCGCCACCTCTCGGGTGCGGCGCCGGGCGAGCCGCCGGCGACGATGGTCGACTACCTGCCGAAGGACGCGCTGATGTTCCTCGACGAGAGCCACGTCATGATCGGCCAGCTCGGCGGCATGTACAACGGCGACCGGGCGCGGAAGACGACCCTCGTCGAATACGGCTTCAGGCTGCCCTCGGCGCTCGACAACCGGCCGCTCAAGTTCGAGGAGTTCGAGGCCAAGATGCGACAGGCGGTGTTCGTCTCGGCGACGCCGGCCGACTACGAGAAGGAGCACGCCGGGCAGGTCGTCGAGCAGCTCGTCCGCCCGACCGGGCTGATCGATCCGGTCGTCGAGGTCCGCCCGGCGACGCATCAGGTCGACGACGTGCTGCAGGAGATCCGCGAGCGGATCGAGCAGGACGAGCGCGTCCTGATCACGACGCTCACCAAGCGGATGGCGGAGCAGCTGACCGACTACCTCGCCGACAACGGCGTCAAGGTGCGCTATCTGCACAGCGACATCGAGACGGTCGAGCGGGTCGAGATCCTGCGCGACCTGCGGCTCGGCACCTTCGACGTCCTGGTCGGCATCAACCTCTTGCGCGAGGGCCTCGACATCCCGGAGGTGTCGCTGGTCGCGATCCTGGACGCCGACAAGGAAGGGTTC
>JASLGD010000415.1 GCA_030150305.1 Caldimonas sp.
CCTGGTAGATCAGGAACGCGCCCTTGCCGGCCTTGGCGGCGCCGTCGATCGCGCTCCAGAGCTTGAGCAGGTAGTTGAGGTCCCACTGCAGCTCGGGCGCCGAGCGGCCGATGCCGGCCGTGCGGGCGATCAGGCTCATGCCCTTGGGGTAGTCGAGCTGGTCGAGGGCTTCCTTCAGCTCCTCGCGGTCCTCGCCCTCGATGCGCCGGCTCACGCCGCCGCCGCGCGGGTTGTTGGGCATCAGCACCAGGTAGCGGCCGGCGAGCGACACGAACGTGGTCAGCGCCGCGCCCTTGTTGCCGCGCTCCTCCTTCTCGACCTGCACCAGCAGTTCCTGGCCTTCCTTGATGGCGTCGTTGATCTTCGCGGAGCGCACGTCGGCGCCTTCCTTGAAGTAGGCCCGCGAGATCTCCTTGAACGGCAGGAAGCCGTGGCGGTCCTCGCCGTAGTCGACGAAGCACGCCTCGAGCGAGGGCTCGACCCGCGTGACGACCGCCTTGTAGATGTTGCCCTTGCGCTGCTCGCGGCCTTCGATTTCGGTCTCGAAGTCCATCAGCTTCTGGCCGTCGACGATCGCCAGACGCCGTTCCTCGGCCTGGGTCGCGTTGATCAGCATCCGTTTCATCCGCACTCCTTCGGCGGCCGCTAGCGGCCGCGCTCATCACGCCGCGGCGGGAACGCCCGCTGCGGCCACAGATGCACGAGAAACGAGAGGAACCGGAGGAATCGCCCTGGACTGGCGGCGCGCGGTCAGGCGACCGCGCGCGCTGCCAGCGTTGGCGCGCGCGAGACAGTGAAGAAGCGGCTGGGAAGCGAGCTTTGGGTCACTGGACGCAAGTCGCAGCGCAAGAGGAGCGGGGCACACGGCCTCGTCTCCCATCGTCTGCGGCTGGTAAACCTTGTCGCGGATTCGTTCTTGTTTGCTCTGCCGTCGCGCTTTCGGGCCGCAGCGTCGCTGGGGGAACGCTGCCTGCTCCGGCGACGCGACGTTGCATCACCGGATGGCCGGAACAGGATCCGACCGCTCCCTCCGGACCGCCTCGGTCGCCTCTATTGCGACGCTAAACTCCGAAGAATCAACAACTTGCGGCCAGCGAGAGGAGCAGCGCATTATAGGGGCCAAGCGCTCGCCGGCCGCGGCCTCGCGGGCCAAGGCACCGCCGGCGTCGCGTCCAGCAGCGCCGCGCGTGGAAAACGTCCGCGTCGACGAGGCTTCGGCAGGGCAGCGGCTCGACAACTTCCTCGCCAAGGTGCTCAAGGGCGTGCCGCGCGCCCACCTGCACCGCGTCATCCGGTCGGGCGAGGTGCGCGTGAACAGCGCGCGCGCCGCTTCGGACACCCGGCTCGCGCTCGGCGATCGGGTGCGCGTGCCGCCGGTGCGCGTCGCCGATCGCTCGGGCCGCCCCGAGGCGCCGGCGCGCGAATACCGGATCGTCCACGAGGACGACGCGATCGTCTGCATCGACAAGCCCGCCGGCGTCGCCGTCCACGGCGGCAGCGGCGAGAGCCACGGCGTGATCGAGCAGATGCGGCGGGCCCGCCCGGGCGCGTTCCTCGAGCTCGTCCATCGGCTCGACAAGGAGACCTCGGGACTGCTGCTCGTCGCCAAGACGCGCCCGGCGCTCGTCTCGCTGCAGAACGATCTCAGGACCCGGCTGCCCGGCCGCGAGTTCGCCAAGGGCTACGCGGCGCTCGTAGTCGGCGACTGGCCGGCGTCGCTGAAGGTGATCGACGTCGCCCTGCGCAAGGACGTCGCCGCCGACGGCAGCCGGCACGTCCGCGCCGTCGATGACGACGACGCGCGTGCGCGGCGGTCGATCAGCCTCGTGCGCGTCGTCCGGCGCTTCGGCGACTTCAGCCTCGTCGACGTCGCGCTGAAGACCGGCCGCACGCACCAGATCCGGGTCCATCTCGCCGATGCCGGCCATCCGATCGTCGGCGACCCGAAGTACGGTGACTTCGCTCTCAACCACGCGCTCGCGCGCGGAACGGCCGTGCCGGCGCTGCGCTTCGAGCGGATGTTCCTGCACGCGGCGCGGCTGCGATTCGTCCATCCGACCTCCGGCACGCCGCTCGAGCTCACTTCGGCCCTGCCGCAGGCGTGCGCCGAGCTGCTCGACGCGCTTGCCGCGCGGCCGCCCGGCTGAGTCGCGGCGCCCTCCTACGCCGGCCGCCGGCGTCGTCCGCTCGGAACGGCCGCGCTGCCGGAGCCCAATGACTGCGCCGCCGCGTCCGCTTCGGTGCGGGCGCGTCGCACCCATAACTCCAGAAAGAGGAACTCGCCATGAAGACCAAGCTGCTCACCATCGCCGCGGCCGCCGCGCTCGCGGTGGGCTCGATCACCGGCTGCTCGACGACGACGACCGCGAACGCGGGCGCGACCGACAGCCCGGCCGCCAAGCGCAACGCCATCGACGCCGACGTCGACGCGGCGCTCGCGCGTCTGTATGCGCAGGACCCGTCGGCGCGCGAGATGGTCGCGAAGGCGCGCGGCACGCTCGTCTTCCCGTCGGTCGTCAGCGCCGGCTTCGTCATCGGCGGCTCGTACGGCCAGGGCGCGCTGCGCGTCGGTGGCCACACCGCCCGCTACTACAGCACCGCCGCCGGCTCCGTCGGCCTGCTCGCCGGCGCCGAGGCGAAGTCGGTGTTCCTGCTGTTCATGACCGACGAGGCGCTCGCCAAGTTCCGCGCGAGCGAGGGCTGGACGGTCGGCGCCGACGCGTCGGTGACGCTCGTCAATGTCGGCGCCAACGCGCAGGTCGACAGCAAGACGGCGCAGCAGGCGATCGTCGGCTACGTGCTGACCAAGGGCGGCCTGATGGCCAACCTCAGCCTCGACGGTACGAAGATCACGCCGCTCGCGATCTGAGCGCGTTGCCCCTCGGCGGCGCGTGCGACATGGCGCAAGAATGTGCGCCATGCCGCCGCGCCGCTTCGACCTCATCGTCTTCGACTGGGACGGCACGCTCTTCGACTCGACGCGCCTGATCGCGCGCTGCATCCAGGCGGCGTGCGCCGACCTCGGTGCCGCGGTCCCGAGCGACCGCGACGCGAGCTACGTGATCGGGCTCGGGCTCGCCGACGCGTTGCGCCACGCCGCGCCCGACGTGCCCGCCGAACGCTACCGCGAGCTCGCCGAGCGCTATCGCCACCACTACCTGGCGCGCCAGGACGAGATCGTGCTGTTCGACGGCACGATCGAGATGCTGCACGCCCTGAAGGCGCGCAACCATTGGCTGGGCGTGGCCACCGGCAAGACCCGGCGCGGGCTCGAAGCCGCGCTCGACGCGTCGCCGCTGCGCGGGCTGTTCGACGCGACGCGGACCGCCGACGAGACCCGCGGCAAGCCCGACCCGATGATGCTGCACGAGCTGATGCACGAGCTCGGCGCGACGGCGTCGCGCACGCTGATGGTCGGCGACACGACGCACGACCTGCAGCTGGCGGCGAACGCCGGCTGCGCGAGCGTCGCCGTCAGCTTCGGCGCGCACGGGCACGACGAGTTCGCCGCCCATTCGCCGCTCCACGTCGCGCACTCGACGGCCGAGCTCGCCGCCTGGCTCGAAGCGCATGGCTGACGAGCGCGCCGCCCCGGCGCTGCCGAAGCCGGAGCCGCTGCCGCCGCAGCGGCTGTGCGATGGCGACGAGCTCATCGAGCGCGGCCGCGCGATCGTCTTCGACGTCCTCCACTTCCGCGAGCCGGCGCGCGCGTTCGCGCTGCGCTTCGACGGCCGCGTCGTCTGCTACCTGAACCGCTGCGTCCACGTTCCCACCGAGCTCGACTGGCAGCCCGGCGAGTTCCTCGACGCCGACCGCGAGTTCATCATCTGCTCGATCCACGGCGCCGCGTACGCGGCTGCCAGCGGACGCTGCATCGGCGGTCCGTGCGGGCGCGGCGGGCTCGTCGTGCTCGACGTCGTCGAGCGCGACGGCGCCGTCTGGTGGCTGCCGACACGCGACACGCGGCCGCCGTTCGACGACTGACGCACGCGCCGCAGCGCGGCGCGTGCGCTCGCGCGCCGCCATCCCAAGCTGGTGCGCGCGCCGCCTTCGCATGGTGCGCAGCCCGTGCCCCGGCTGCGGATCGACGTGGCACAGGCCTTGCGAACGAGGCCGCCGACGAACTGCTCCTGTTCGCCGCGCCATCACGCTCGCATCCAAGCCATCGGGAGGATCCTTCATGCAACGTCGCTTCGCGCTCAAGGCCATCTCTGCCGCAATCGCCGCATCGGGACTGGTCTCGCTGCCAGCGCTCGCCGCCGACGACACGATCAAGGTCGGCATCCTGCATTCGCTGTCGGGAACGATGGCCATCTCGGAGACGGTCCTCAAGGACGTCGCCCTGATGACGATCGACGAGATCAACGCCAAGGGCGGCGTCCTCGGCAAGAAGCTCGAGCCGGTCGTCGTCGACCCGGCGTCGAACTGGCCGCTCTTCGCCGAGAAGGCCAAGCAGCTGATCACGCAGGACAAGGTCGCCGTCGTCTTCGGCTGCTGGACGAGCGTGTCGCGCAAGTCCGTGCTGCCGGTCTTCGAGGAGACCAACGCGCTGCTGTTCTACCCGGTGCAGTACGAAGGCGAGGAGCTCTCGAAGAACGTCTTCTACACGGGCGCGGCGCCGAACCAGCAGGCGATCCCCGCGGTCGAGTACCTGATGAGCAAGGACGGCGGCTCGGCCAAGCGCTTCGTGCTGCTCGGCACCGACTACGTCTATCCGCGCACCACGAACAAGATCCTGCGCGCCTTCCTGCACAGCAAGGGCATCAAGGACGAGGACATCATGGAGGAGTACACGCCGTTCGGCCACTCCGACTACCAGACGATCATCGGCAAGATCAAGAAGTTCGCGGCCGAGGGCAAGAAGACGGCGGTCGTCTCGACGATCAACGGCGACTCGAACGTGCCCTTCTACAAGGAGCTCGGCAACCAGGGCCTGAAGGCGACCGACGTGCCCGTCGTCGCGTTCTCGGTCGGCGAAGAAGAGCTGCGCGGCGTCGACACCAAGCCGCTGGTCGGCCACCTGGCCGCGTGGAACTACTTCATGAGCATCAAGAACCCGACCAACGCGGCGTTCATCAAGGAATGGTAGGACTGGGCCAGGAAGAACAACCTGCCCAGCAAGGACAAGCCGCTCACCAACGACCCGATGGAAGCCACCTACATCGGCATCCACATGTGGGCGCAGGCGGTGGAGAAGGC
>JASLGD010000184.1 GCA_030150305.1 Caldimonas sp.
CGGCGAGAGCAAGACGGCGAGCCCGACCTCGCTCGACGACCTCTCGCCGGAGCGGCGCGGTCCTTGTTGACCGTGCGCGCGGCGATCTCCTCGGCGAGCTTCTCGCCCTTGCCGCGCTCGAGCAAGCCTTCCTTGATGTGCTCGTACTGGCGCTCGCGCTTGTTGCTCCAACGTGCTTGCGGCATCGCAATCTCCGAAAGTCGCGGTCGTGCTTGCGGGCAATCCGGGTGCCGGCGCACGGTCGCCCGAATTGACGCGTTCGCCCGGCGCGCAAGAATCGTCGGCCAACGCCAGGGGAGCGCATCGCATGACCGCCGCCAACGCCAACCTCTTCGTCGCCCTGCGCGCGGGCTTTCCCGCCGAGCTCGACGGCGTCGCCATCGAGACGGTCGACTCCGGGCTCGTCTACACGTGGCGCGACCTCGAGCGCGCGACCGCGATGCTCGCCAACATGCTCGAGTCGCTCGACCTGCCGCCGTCGAGCCGGATCGCGGTGCAGGTCGAGAAGTCGGTCGAATCGCTCCTGCTCTACCTCGCGGTGCTGCGCGCCGGCCACGTCTACCTGCCGCTCAACACCGCGTACAAGAGCGACGAGATCGGCTACTTCCTCGGCGACGCCGAGCCGGCGGTGTTCGTCTGCGCGCCGAAGGACTTCGCGTGGGCGTCGCGGCTCGCGTTCGCGCGCGGCACGCGCTACGTCTTCACGCTCGGCGACGACCGCAGCGGCAGCCTGCTCGAGCGCGCGACGCACTTCGCCGACACGCACATGCCGGTCGAGCGCAAGGCCGGCGACCTCGCCGCGATCCTCTACACGAGCGGAACGACCGGGCGCAGCAAGGGCGCGATGCTGACGCACGGCAACCTCGTCGCCAACGCCGTGACGCTGAAGTCGTACTGGGGCTGGCGCAGCGGCGACGACCCGGCCGAGCGCCGGGCCGCCCCGAGCTCGGCCGCGCCCCCGCGGGGGGCAGCGAACGAAGTGAGCGTGAGGGCACCATCGCGCGACGTCCTCATCCACGCGCTGCCGATCTTCCACGTCCACGGCCTCTTCGTCGCGTCGCACGGCTCGCTCCTCGCCGGCGCGCGGATGCTCTGGCTCGCTCGCTTCGATCCCGCCAAGGTCGTCGCGCTGCTGCCGCGCGCGACCGTCTTCATGGGCGTGCCGACGCTCTACGTGCGCCTGCTCGGCGAGCGCGGCCTGACCCGCGACGCGTGCGCGAACATGCGGCTCTTCATCAGCGGCTCGGCGCCGCTCCTGATCGAGACGTTCGAGTCGTTTCGCGAGCGCACCGGGCACACGATCCTCGAGCGCTACGGCATGAGCGAGACGGTGATGCTGACGTCGAACCCGTACGACCCGAAGGACGGCGAGCGGCGCGGCGGCACGGTCGGCTTCCCGCTGCCCGGCGTGGGGCTGCGCATCATGGGCGACGGCGCCGAGCTGCCGCGCGGCAGCGTCGGCGCGATCGAGGTGAAGGGCCCGAGCGTCTTCGCCGGCTACTGGCGCATGCCCGAGAAGACGAAGGAGGAGTTCAGCGCCGACGGCTGGTTTCGCACCGGCGACGTCGGCAAGGTCGACGACGACGGCTACGTCACGATCGTCGGCCGCAGCAAGGACCTCATCATCAGCGGCGGCTACAACGTCTATCCGGCCGAGGTCGAGAGCTTCCTCAACGAGCTGCCGCAGGTCGCCGAGAGCGCGGTGGTCGGCGTCCCGCACCCGGACTTCGGCGAGGCGGTCGTCGCGGTCGTCGTCGGCCGCGGCGGCGCCGCCGTCGACGCCGACGAATGCACGCGCGTGCTGAAGGGCCGAATCGCCAACTTCAAGGTGCCCAAGGCGATCTTCGTCGTCCCCGAGCTGCCGAGGAACGCGATGGGCAAGGTCCAGAAGAACCTGCTGCGCCAGCAGCACGCGGCGCTCTTCGCCTGAATCGCGCGGTGCGAGCGCGATCGCCGCGCGGCGGCGATCGACGCGCAAGAAAAAAGGGCCGGCTCTCGCCGGCCCTCTTCGTGCAGCCGCCCGCTCAGCGGTCGGCGGCGTAGATGTCGACGTCCTTGGTCTCGCGGACGAAGAGCGTCCCGATGATGAACGTCATCACGGCGATCACGATCGGGTACCAGAGGCCGTTGTACATGTTGCCGGTCGAGGCGACGATCGCGAACGCCGTCGTCGGCAGCAGGCCGCCGAACCAGCCGTTGCCGATGTGGTACGGCAGGCTCATCGACGTGTAGCGGATCCGCGTCGGGAAGAGCTCGACGAGCGCGGCCGCGATCGGGCCGTAGACCATCGTCACGTAGATGACGAGGATCGTCAGGATCGCGACGATCTTCCACCACTGGCCGCCCATGAACTCGATCGGCTTGGCCTTGCTCGGGTAGCCGGCGGCCGTGAGCTCGGCGCCGATCTCCTTCTTGAATGCGGCGATCTTGGCCACGCTCTCGGCGTCGAACTTGCCGCCGGAGACGGTCGCCGCGGGCGGATTGATCGTCTTGCTGCCGATCGTCACCGTCGCCAGCGTGCCCGGCGGAACGTCGACGTTGTCGTAGCTCACCGAGCTCTGCGCGAGGAAGCGCTTGGCGATGTCGCACGGCGTCCGGAAGTCGATCTCGCGAGCGACCGGGTTGCCCTGGAACGAGCAGCGTGCCGGATCGGAGTGGACGACCACCTTGTTCTTTTCCTGCGCGGCGGCGAGCTCGGGGTTGGCGGCCTTGGTCAGCGCGCCGAAGAGCGGGAAGAACGTCAGCGCGGCGAGCAGGCAGCCGGCCATGATGATGGGCTTGCGGCCGATCTTGTCGGAGAGCGTGCCGAAGACGATGAAGAACGGCGTCCCGATGATGAGCGACGCCGCGATCATCAGCTGCGCCGCGATCGGGTCGACCTTGAGCTGCGCGGTGAGGAAGAAGAGCGCGTAGAACTGGCCGGTGTACCAGACGACGCCCTGGCCGGCGGTGAGGCCGAGCAGCGCGAGCAGGACGATCTTGCCGTTCCGCCACTGGCCGAACGATTCCGAGAGCGGCGCCTTCGACGTCTTGCCTTCTTCCTTCATCCGCTTGAACGCGGGCGACTCGTTGAGGCTGAGCCGGATCCACACCGAGATGCCGAGCAGGAGCGCGGACACCAGGAACGGCACGCGCCAGCCCCAGTCGTTGAACGCCGTCTCGCCCATCCAGGTGCGGACGACGACGATCAGGACCAGCGACAGCATGAGGCCGAGCGTCGCCGTCGTCTGGATCCACGACGTGTAGGCGCCGCGCTTGCCCTGCGGCGCGTGCTCGGCGACGTAGGTCGCGGCGCCGCCGTACTCGCCGCCGAGCGCGAGGCCCTGCAGCAGGCGCAGCGCGATCAGGATGATCGGCGCGGCGATGCCGATCGACTTGTAGCCGGGCAGGACGCCGACGAGGAACGTCGACGTGCCCATGATCACGATCGTGACGAGGAACGTGTACTTGCGGCCGATCATGTCGCCCAGCCGCCCGAAGACGAGCGCGCCGAACGGACGGACCAGGAACCCGGCCGCGAACGCGAGCAGCGATGCGATGAACGCCGCGGTCGGATCGAGGTTCGCGAAGAACTGCGTCGCGATGATCCCGGCGAGCGAGCCGTAGAGATAGAAGTCGTACCACTCGAAGACCGTGCCGAGGCTCGACGCGAAGATGACCTTCTTTTCTTCGCGCGTCATCGGTCGCGCGCGGTCCGCGCTGACAGGCACCGCTGAAGTGACCATTGGGAAATCCCTCCGTTAGAAGACGAATCGCCTCGCGGCGACGCCAACGCGCATCTTGACAAAGATTTCCCTGTCGACGCCGGGGAAAGCGGGGCAGCCTGCTCGGGTGAAACCCCGAGCCGTCGACGCGGCGATCTGCGCTAGCCGTGCCTCACGAGCGCTGCACTCCGAGGCGCGGCGCGCCTTCGCGGTCCCAGTGCGGCGCGTCGAACCAGGGATCGTCCTTCAGCAGCGCGGCGACCATGTCGAGCGCGTCGAAGCCCCAGAAGCGCTTGTCGCCGATGCCGATCGTCGGCACGCCGAAGACGCCTTGCGCGAGCGCGTCGTCGGTCGCGGCGCGCAGCTGCTGCTTGACCTCGTCGGACGCGGGGTCGCGGCGCGGCGCGAGCGTCGCACGCAGCGCCGCCAGCCGCTCGGGATCCTCGGCGTCGGCGCCGTTCGAGCGCCAGACGTGGCGGAGCACCGTCTCGCAGGCCCAGCGCGACGGCGTCGCGCCGTCGGCCGCGCTCGCCCAGAGCAGGCGCGAGAGCGCGAGCGGGTTGAACGGATGCCGCGCAGGCGTCGCGATCGCGATGCCGGCGCGGTGCGCGAGCCAGTGCACCTGGCGGAAGGTCCACGCGCGCTTCGGCTCGATCTCGGCCGGTCCCTTGTGCGCGTGCGCCTTCAGCAATGCAGCGAAGACGATCGGCCGGTACGCGACCGCGTACGAGGT
>JASLGD010000193.1 GCA_030150305.1 Caldimonas sp.
CATCGGCATGGGCATGCTGTTCTTCCGGCTGTCGCGGCGCTGGCCCGCGAAGATGCGCAAGAACCTGATCGGCCTGGTGCGCAAGGCACTGGGCCCGTCGCACGACGTCGACACCCACTTCACGCCGCGCTGGTCCCACGGGTCGTAGCGCGGCGAGAAGTGGGCGTTGGCGTCGCACCCCGGGCCGGCGAGCTTGCCTGCCATGTCCACCAGCCGCTGCTTGACCTGCTGCGGACGGCGGCGCGCGAGCCGGTAGTAGAACGTGCCGACGAGGACGTTCTTCCAGCGCGCGATCGCGGCGGCGGTGCGCTCGGGCAGCACCTTGAGCAGCGCCTCGGCGATGCGATCGCGCGCCGGCCGCGCGACGACGTAGCTCGGCGAGCGCTGCAGCATCGTGACGTGCGCCGCCGTCCGGGCGAGCGCCGGCACCAGCGTCACCGCGGTCGCGCCGCTGCCGATGACGACGACGCGCTTGCCCGTGACGTCGAGCCCCTCGGGCCAGAACTGCGGGTGGACGACCGTGCCGCCGAAGTCGGCTTCGCCGGCGAACTCCGGCCGGTGCCCTTCGGCGTAGCTGTAGTAGCCGGCGCAGACGTAGAGGAAGCGCGCGCGCCAGACGACGGCGGCGCCGTCGGCGAGACGCTCGCCGTGGACCGTCCATGCCGCGTCCGCGGTCGACCACTCGGCGCGGCGCACGGCGTGGCCGAAGCGGATCTTCGGCACGATGCCGGCCTCGTCGGCGGTGTCGCGGATGTAGCGCAGGATCGAAGCGCCGTCGGCGATCGCCCGCGGCGCGGTCCACGGCCGCAGGCGATAGCCGAGCGTG
This sequence comes from Caldimonas sp., assembly GCA_030150305.1. GTDB lineage: Bacteria > Pseudomonadota > Gammaproteobacteria > Burkholderiales > Burkholderiaceae_C > Schlegelella_A. The sequence goes on from JASLGD010000193.1 coordinate 827, forward strand.
AACATGTCGGAGTCTGAGCGCACGCCGGGATAGCGGAACAGGTCCCAGGTGCCGCCGATCGCGCTGCGCGCCTCGACGATGCACCAGCGCTTGCCGGGGCAGCGCTGCTGGAGGTGGTGGGCCGCGCCGATTCCCGACAGGCCCGCGCCGACGATCAGCACGTCGAGCAGCTCTGCGCCGGCGGCTGCGGCCGCGGCTGCGGCAGCAGCTGGAGGAGAGGCGGTGGAGGCGACGGTCATCTCGGGCGGCGGTCAGCCGTGAACTGTATGTGGCGTTTCTCTCGCCGTCGCGGCCTCCTCGCGACAGGTGAAGCGCCGGGCGCGTCGTCTGCGGCATGATCGTTGCCATGCCGCCGCCCCTCGATTTCCGCGCCCGCGCGCGCATCGCCGCGCCCCGCCGGCCATGAGCGACGTCTCCGACGACGCCCGTGCGGGCTCGGCCAGGCGCTCGCTCGAGCTGTTGAACGCGCAGGCCGACGTCGTGCGCGCCGAGCTCGCCCAGCTGCGGCGCGAGCTCGCGGTCGTGCAGGAGGAGCTCAGCAACCTCAGGACCAAGCAGGTGCTCGAGGTCAACGCCGAGCTCGTCCAGGCGGCGGTGCACGCCGACAGCGTCGCGCAGACCGCGGTCAGCAGCCTCGACGAGCTCGCGCGCTCGACGCAGCACGACGAGCTGACCGGAGCGCCGACGCGCGCGCTCCTGCTCGACCGGCTCGAGAACGCGATCGCGATGGCCGGGCGCCGCTCGACGCGCGTCGGCGTCATCTTCGTCGACCTCGACGGCTTCAAGCAGATCAACGACACGCTCGGCCACGCGGTCGGCGACCAGGTCCTGCAGCTCGCGACGCGCCGCCTCGAATCGTCGGTGCGCGAGTCGGACTCGGTCAGCCGCCACGGCGGCGACGAGTTCGTCGTCCTCCTCGCCGAGCTCGGCAAGCCGAGCGACGCCGCCGCGGTCGCGCAGAAGATGATCGAGACGCTGCAGGCGCCGGCGCTGATCGGGCCGCACCGCGTCGCGGTGTCGGCGAGCCTGGGCATCAGCGTCTATCCGGAAGACGGCGACGATCCGATCACGCTGATCGAATGCGCCGACGCCGCGATGTACCGCGCCAAGCGCTCCGGCGCGGGCGGCTATGCGTTCTGCAGCGACATCGCCGAGGGCACGCACCGCGAGCGGCGCACCGCCGACGACGCGCTGACGCACCGCCGGCCCGACAGCGCGCTCGCCGAGCACGAGGCGCGCCTGCGCGAGCTGCTCGAGGCGAACAAGCAGCTCGTCAGCGCCGCGCAGACCGCGCAACGGCTGCAGTCGAACGCCGAGGAAGCGCACCACCGCCAGATCAACTTCGTCGCGATGGCCGCGCACGCGCTGCGCAATCCGCTCTCGGCGATCCGCGTCGCGGCGATGGCGATGCAGCACCCGCGCGCCGACGACGCGCTGCGCGCCGGCCAGCACGAGATCGTGCAGCGCCAGAGCGCGCACATGGCGCGCCTGATCGACGACCTGCTCGACGGCTCGCGCGTCGGTGCGCGCGAGTTCCGCCTCAAGTGCAGCCAGCTCGAGCTCTCGGGCATCCTGCGCGACGCGATCGCGGCATGCCGGCACGCCATCGACAAGAAGGAGCAGCGGCTGCTGGTCGAGATCGACCCCGTGCTCGCGGTCGTGCACGCCGACCCGCAGCGGCTGACGCAGGTGTTCACCAACCTGCTCAACAACGCGTCGCGGCGGTCGCATCCGGGCGGCGACATCCTGCTCGCGACCAAGTGCGGCACCGACCAGGTCGTCGTCACCGTCGCCGACCACGGCGTCGGCATCGCGCCCGAAGAGTTGCCGCACATCTTCGACCTGTTCGCGCTCGACACCAGCGTTCCGGTCGACGAGTCGGGGCTCGGCATCGGCCTCGCGGTCGTGCACGAGCTCGTCAAGGCGCACGGCGGCACGGTGTCTGCGAGCAGCGCCGGCAAGGGCCTGGGCAGCGAGTTCATCGTGCGCCTGCCGCTTGCGGCGACGGCGAGCTGAACCGACGCGACGTCGGCGCCGATCGCGCTCGCGTCTCGGTCCGCTTTCGGAGCGAGTTCCTCGGATGCAGCGTCGCGCGCGGGCGCGGGGGGCGGGTGGGCCGGCCGTTCAGGCCAGGCCCGGGGGACATGGAGCAAAACAGGGCGCCCTGCCGTCCCGATCCCGTGTGCATCCGATGCCCTTCAACGCAGCATCGCATCGACCTTGTCGCGCCAGAACCCCAGCGGCGGCGCATCACCAAAGCCGGCGCGGACGTTGTCTTCCATGTGCTCGGGCCGCCGCGTCCCCGGGATCACGCACGTGACTGCAGGGTGCGAGAGGACGAACTTGAGCAGCACCTGCGGCCAGCTCGTGCAGCCGATCTCGCTCGCCCACGCCGGCAGCGGCCTGGCGAGCAGCGTACGCAGGAGCGCGCCGCCGCCGAACGGCATGTTGACGATGACGGCGACGCCGCGCTCGGCGGCGAGCGGCAGGACGCGGCGCTCGACGGCGCGATCGTCGAGCGCGTAGTCGATCTGCAGGAAGTCGAGGCGCTCCGAACGCAGCACCGACTCGACCTCCGGATACGCGGACGACGTGTAGTGGCTGATCCCGACATAGCGGATGCGCCCTTCGTCCTTCCAGCGACGCAGCGTCGGCAGGTGCAGCCGCCAGTCGACGAGGTTGTGGACCTGCATCAGGTCGATGCGATCGGTCTGCAGCAGCTTGAACGAGCGCTCCATCTGGCGAATGCCTTCGTCGCGGCCGTGCGTCCAGACCTTGGTCGCGAGGAACGCGTCGGCGCGACGGCCGCTGGCGGCGAGCAGCTCGCCGGTCGTCTGCTCGGCACGGCCGTACATCGGCGAGCTGTCGAGCACGGCGCCACCAGCGGCGAAGAGCGCGTCGACCACACCCGGCAGCTCGGCGTAGCCGGGCGTGCCGGGGGCCTGGTCGAAGCCGACGTACGTGCCGCAGCCGATCACGGGGAGCGGCTCGCGGGTCGAGGGAATCGGACGTGTCTGCATGGTGGCTCCCTGCGCGGCGGGCGCCGCGGCCGTCGCGGGCAGGCTCCGCGCGAGGGCGGCGAACGGCGCCGCCAGCGCACTGCGAACGAGCAGCGCACGCTTCACGCCACGATCGCCCGCGCGCCCCGTTGCGCCTGCCCTGTGCACTGCCGGCACGCCGCGCACCTGCAATGTTGCCTAGGCGAGCTCGACCACCAGCGGCTGGTGGTCGCTCGCCTCGCTGCGCGCGTCGACGGCGACCGCGCGCAGCCGCGACCGCAGGTCGGCGCTCGCGAAGATGAAGTCGCTCGCGAACGGGTCGGGCCACTGGTGGCAGTCGTGCACGCCGAGCGTCGGCGGCTGCGCCTCGCCGGGATGAAGCTGCTGCCAGACGTCCTCCAGCGGCGGCACGCGCGGGTCGTCGTGGCCGGCGGCAAGACGCGCGTGCAGCGGGTCGTCGGGCCGGAAGTTGAAGTCGGCGGTCACGATCGCGGAGACTGTCTGCGTCATGCGTTGGAACGGACCGTCGGGCGCCTCGTCGCTGCCGCCGTCGAGCGCGTGCGCGCAGGCTTCCGCGTGGCGCCGGCGCAGCGCCTCGACCTGCGTGGCGCGTTGCAACTGCGAGTAGTACTCGAGATGCGTCGTCGTCACGCGCAGCGGCCCGAACGGCGCATCGACGAGCGCCTCGACGAGAACGCGCGGCATGTTGCGCACCGACGGGTCGGAGGGCCACGGCAGCAGCGTGCGCAGCGCCCAGCGCACCGGCAACCGGCTCAGGATCATGTTGCCGAAGCGTCTGCGCGTGCCGTCTTCGGCGAGGCTGTCGACGGCGAACGCGGGAATCGCGGTGAAGCCGGGCAGCGCCGCCGCGAGCAGCGCGAACTGGTCCTCGCCGCGGCTGCCGTGCAGCGCCGGAAAGTTCGCCGCGACTTCCTGCAGGCAGAGGACGTCGAAGTCGGCGAGCGCGCGCGCGTCGTCGACGATGCGCTGCGGATCGACGCGGCCGTCGCAGCCGAGGCACCACTGGATGTTCCAGCTGACGAGCTTCATCGATTCCTCTCTCGCGTCGCGTATCAGCGGATCCCGGCGCGCATGAACGACTGGACGAACTGGCGCTGGAAGAGCAGGAAGCCGACCAGCAGCGGCGCCGACGTCATCAGCGTCGCCGCCGTGATGATCGACCAGTCGACGCCCTGGTCGGTCGACGAGAACACCTGCAGCCCGACCGTGAGCGGCCGCGTCTCGACCGAGTTGGTGACGATCAGCGGCCAGAGGAAGTTGTTCCAGTGGTAGCTCACCGAGACGAGCGCATAGGCGAGGTAGACCGGCCGCGCGAGCGGCACGTACACCTTGAGCAGCACCTGCAGCGCGCTCGCGCCCTCGACGCGGGCGGCGTCGTCGAGCTCCTTCGGCACGGTCCGGAACGTCTGGCGCAGCAGGAAGATGCCGAACGCCGACGCGAAGTACGGCAGGCCGATCGCGACGATCGTGTCGCGCAGGCCGAGCGCGTTCATGGTCCGGTAGTTCCCGACGATCAGCACGTCGGGCATCACCATCAGCTGCAGCAGGACGAGGCCGAACACGAGCTCGCGGCCGCGAAACTCGAACCGCGCCAGTGCGTAGGCAGCCAGCGTGCCGAGGACAAGCTGCGCGGCCAGCACCATCGTGACGAGCAGCATCGTGTTCAGAAAGTAGCGCGCGAACGGCGCCGCGTTCCAGGCGTTGACGAAGTTGTGCAGCGTCAGCGGCGCGCCGAGCTCGAAGCGCGTGGCGTACGCCGCCGGATGAAACGCGGTCCAGACGGCATAGGCGAGCGGCAGCACCCACACGAGCCCGAGCAGCCACGCCGCCGCGGTCTCGAGCGCGCGCACGCCGCCGCGCGCGCGAAAGACGGCGACGTCGCTCACCGGTAGTGCGTGCGCGGATCGAGCACGCGCAGCTGGACGAACGCGATCGCGGCGAGTGCGACCAGGACGACGACGGTGAGCGCCGCCGCGTAGCCGGTGTCCCAGAAGCTGAAGCCGACCTGGTAGATGTAGTAGAGCAGCAGCGTGCTCGCGTTGTCGGGGCCGCCCTTGGTCATCACGAACAGGTGGTCGACCATGCGCACCGAGTTGATCAGCGCGTTGACGAGGACGAACAGCGTCGTCGGCATGAGGAGCGGAAAGAGGACGCGGCGGAAGTACTGCGCCCGCGACGCGCCCTCGAGCGCCGCGGCCTCCGCGAGCTGCGGCGGGATCTGCTGCAGCGCGGCGAGGTAGAAGATCATGAAGAAGCCCGCCTCCTTCCACACCGCGACCGCGATCAGCGCGCCGAGCACGGTGTGCTTGTCGCCGAGCCAGTTGTGGCTCGCGAGGCCGAGGCCCTGCGTGATCTGCTCGAGCAGGCCGTACTGCGGCGTGTAGAAGAAGAGCCAGATGTTGGCGACCGCGATCATCGGCAGCACGGTCGGCGTGAAGTACGCCAGACGGAGGAAGCCGCGGCCGGCGAGGCGGCGGTCGACCCAGAGCGCCATCGCGATCGCCAGCGCGATCGAGAGCGGGATGGTGCCGACTGCGTAGACGACGTTGTTGACGAGCGCCTGCCAGAACACCTCGTCCTCGAGCATCGCGCGGTAGTTGCCCGCGCCGATGAAGTGCGCCGGCCGCGCCTTCTTCGGCGTCGACAGCACGCTGTCCCACACGGTCGCGAGCGCCGGCCAGTGCGTGAAGAGCGCGAGCAGTGAGAGCGCCGGCAGGAGCAGCAGCCACGGCGTGACCGCGCCGGGCGTTCGCACCGCCGGCGCGCCTGTCATCCTGAGCGAAGCGAACGATCTCAGGCTGCGCACGCCGAGATCCTTCGCCTCCGGCTCAGGAGGACACCGGTCACCGCTTGAAGTCCTTGAGCAGCCGCGTCGCCTCGCGCTGCGCGTCGCGCAGCGCGTCCGCGGGCGCCTTCGATCCGGTGAGCGCCGCCTGCAGGGCGTTGTTGAGCGCAGTCGTCACGCGCTGGTTGTCGTGCGTCGAGAGCTCGGCGACCGAATACTGCAGCTGGTCGCGCGCGACGGCGGCCTGCGGCACCTCCTGCGCGTATTTCTTCATCTCGGGCGTCTCCCACGCCGCCGGCGTCACCGCGACGTAGCCGGTCGCGATGCTCCACTGCGCTGCGCGCTGCGGCGCCGTCGCCCACTTGACGAAGCGCAGCGATGCCTGCTGCTCGGCCGGCGTCGTCTTCGCGAAGACGTAGAAGTTGCCGCCGCCGGTCGGGCTGCCCGGGTGCTTCTTCGCCGGCAGCATCGCGACGCCGAACGGGAAGCCCGCGTTGGTGCGGATGTTGGTGAGGTTGCCCGTGGTCGTCCAGATCATCGCCGCCTTCTTCTCGAAGAAGTCCTTCGGCGTCGTCCCCCACTCGATCACGCCGGACGGCATCACCTTGTGTTTGGCCGAGAGGTCGACCCAGTACTGCAGCGCCTCGATCACCTGCGGCTTGTCGAAGTACGTCTCGGTGCCCGCCTCGTTCATCAGCAGCACGTCGTTGGGCGTCGTCAGGCCCTGGAACAGCCAGTACGGGAACCCCGACGACGGGATCTTGATGCCCCACTGCGCGACGTTGCCGCTGCCGTCGGTCTTGGTCAGCTTCTTCGCGAACTCGACCATCTGGTCCCACGTCGCCGGGCCCTTCTCCGGATCGAGGCCGGCCTCCTTGAACGCGTCCTTGTTCCAGTAGAGGACGATCGTCGAGCGCTGGAACGGCACGCCCCACGTCTTGCCGCCGGTGCGGCTGTTCATCATGAACGCCTTGTAGAAGCCGTCGAGCCACTTCCGGTCGTCGGCGCTCTTCGCGAGGTCGTCGATCGGCACGATCGCGTCCTCGTCGATCAGCGAGAACATGTCGGTCGAGAGCAGCACCGCGAGCTGCGGCGGCTTGCCGCTCTTCACCGCGGTCAGCGCCTTGACGATCGACTCCTGGTAGGTGCCCGAATAGATCGGGTTGACCTTGACGTCGGGGTTCTCCTTCGAGAAGTCGGCGGCCATCTGGTCGATCGTCTTGGTCACCGGCCCGCCGACGGCGACCGGGTAGTAGAAGTTGATCTCGGTGACGCGCTGCGCCGCCGCTGGCTGCGCGGCGGCGAACACGAGCACGGCGAGCGCGGTCGCCAGGGCCTTCTTGGACATGCGGGTCTCCTCCAGGTTCAGACGGGAACGGCGACCACGTCGTCGCGACGCTTGCCGGTGGCGTGGTCGAAATAATGGCTGTCGGCGGCGTCCCAGGCGAGGCGGACGCGCGCGCCGGACGCGAGCTCGTGGCGCCCGGCCAGGCGCGCGGCGACGGTGTCGGCGAGGACGCCTCCTGCCGACGTCGCGCAGGTGACGACGGTGTCGGCACCGAGGTACTCGGCGCTCTGCACGACCGCCTCGATGCCGCCGTGCTCGACGATGCGCACGTGCTCGGGACGGACGCCGAGCTTGACGTCGGGACGTCCCGGCGCTGCCAGGATGTTCATCGGCGGCGTGCCGATGAAGCGCGCGGCGAACACCGTCGCGGGGCGGGCGTAGACCTCGGCCGGCGGCGCGTCCTGCTCGATGCGGCCGGCGTTCAGGAGCACGACCTGGTCGGCCATGCTCATCGCCTCCGTCTGGTCGTGCGTGACGTAGACCATCGTCATGCCGAGCTGCTGCTGCAGCGCACGGATCTCGCGCCGCATCTCCTGGCGCAGCTGCGCGTCGAGGTTCGACAGCGGCTCGTCCATCAGGCAGACCTTCGTCTCGGCGATGATCGCGCGGCCGAGCGCGACGCGCTGCTGCTGGCCGCCCGAGAGCTGCGCGGGCTTGCGGTCGAGCAGCGCCGTCAGCCCGAGCAGCCGCGCCGTGCGTTCGAGCCGTTGCGCGTGCCCGGCGCGCGGCTCGCCGCGCACCTTGACGCCGAACAGGATGTTCTCGGCGACGCTCAGGTGCGGGAACAGCGCGTACGACTGGAACACCATCGAGATCCGGCGCGCCGCCGCGTCGAGGTGCGTGACGTCGCGCTCGTCGATCAGGATCCGGCCCGCGCTCGGCGTGTCGAGCCCGGCGATCATGCGCAGCGTCGTCGACTTGCCGCACCCCGACGGCCCGAGCAGGACGACCAGGGCGCCGGACGGTGTCGCGAAGCTCGCCTCGTCGACCGCCTTCGTCGCCCCCCAGCGCTTGCTGATGCGCTCGAGACGCAGCGCGCTCACGCGAAACGGACGTTGCTGGGCGCCGGCATCGGCGTAGTGTCCGTGGCGCCGCCGCGACGGCTCAGGGGGAGAACCCGGGCCGCGACGCCCGGGCGCAGCGCCAGCCGGATGTTCGGTCGCGACACATCCGACACACGCTGATACATTGGCGCAAAGCCAGCAAGGAGACAGCGATGATCGAATCCGGCTTTGAACGCGAGTACCAGGAATCGCGCATCGAGGACGAGCCGATCCTCGGCCCCGTGCTCGTGCTGCCGAGCGGCACGATCCAGCCGCTGACGTTGTGGGAACGCATCCTGGTCAGGCTTCGCCTGATCGGCGCCAAGACTCTCGAGGCGCGCTACTTCCAGTCCGCGGCCTGACACGGTCGCCGCCGCGGCGGCGCGGCCGCACGCGGTGCACATGTCGGACATCGACAAGGCTTTCACGGGCTCGATCGCCGAAGGCTACGAGGCCCGGTTCGTCCCGCTGATCTTCGCGCCCTACGCGCGCGACCTCGCGCTTCGCGTCGCCGCAGGCTCGCCGCGGCGCGTCCTCGAAGTCGCCGCCGGGACGGGCGTCGTGACGCGCGCCTTGCGCGAGTTGTTGCCCGCTGCGGCCGAGATCGTCGCGACCGACCTCAACCAGGCGATGCTCGACGTCGCCGCCAAGGTCACACCGGGCCCGGTCGAGTGGCGGCAGGCCGACGCGATGGCGCTGCCGTTCGCCGACGCGACCTTCGACGCGGTCGTCTGCCAGTTCGGGGTGATGTTCTTCCCGGACAAGGCGAAGGCGTTCGCCGAGACGCGGCGCGTGCTGCGGCCCGGCGGCACGTTCCACTTCAACGTCTGGGACCGCCTCGCCGACAACGAATTCACCGACGTCGTCACCGACGCGCTGGCGGCGATGTTTCCTGCCGACCCGCCGCGCTTCATGGCGCGCACGCCGCACGGCTACCACGACGTCGCAGCGATCGCGCGCGACCTGCGCGCCGGCGGATTCGAGCAGCCGGCGCGGATCGAGACCGTCGCGGCGCGCAGCCGCGCGCCGACGGCGCACGACGCCGCGCGCGCGCTCTGCGCCGGCTCGCCGCTGCGCAGCGAGATCGAGGCGCGTGGGCCCGGCAAGCTCGACGACGCGGTGCAGGCGTGCACCGCTGCGCTCGCGCGCCGCTTCGGGCCGGGGCCGGTCGACGGCAAGATCCAGGCGCACGTCGTCGCCGTCGCGCGCTGACGCACGCGGCGCCGACGCGCGCCAACCCGCCCGGCGATTCCACGCCGCGCTACTTCGCCTTGCCGGGATCCTTGACCGCCTTCTGGACGTCGAACTCGACGTTCCAGAGCTGGCCGTTCTGCTTCTCGACCTTGCGGATGTAGACGTCCTGGACGATGTCGCGCGTCTGCGCGTCGATCAGGATCTGGCCGCGCGGGCTCTCGAAGATCTGCCCCTTCATCGCCGCGAGCAGCGCGTCGCCGCCGCCCTGGCCCTTGGTCGCCGCGAGCGCGTTGGTGATGAGGTGCATGCCGTCGTAGCCGGCGACCGCCATGAAGTTCGGCCGGAAGTGGTTCGCCGCCTCGAACGCCTGGACGAACTTCTTGTTCATCGGCGACGGATGCGCCGCCGAGTAGTGGTGCGAGTTGACGACGCCGAGCGCGACGTCGCCCATGTCGTTGAGCTGGTCGTCGTCGGTGACGTCGCCGGTCGCGATCAGCTTGATGCCCGACTTGTCGAGACCGCGCTCGCCGAACTGCTTCATGAACGCGGCGCCCTGCCCCGACGGCAGGAAGCAGAACACCGCGTCGGGCTTCAAGTCGGCGACCTTCTGCAGGAACGGCGCGAAGTCGGGGCTGCGCAGCGGCGAGCGGATCTCGCCGATGACCTGGCCGCCGTTGAGCTGGAACTGGCTCTTGAAGAACTTCTCGGCATCGAGGCCGGGGCCGTAGTCGGCGACGAACGTGACCGCCTTCTTGATGCCATGCTTGGCGGCCCAGTCGGCGATCGGCACCGTCACCTGCGGCAGCGTGAAGCTGGTGCGCACGATGTACGGCGACTGCGCGGTGATGATCGACGTCGCCGCCGCGGTGACGACCATCGGCGTCTTGCTCTGCGTCGCGATCGGCGCCGTCGCGAGCGCGAGCGGCGTCAGGCCGAAGCCGGCGAGGACGTCGACCTTGTCGTTGACGACCATCTCCTGCGCGATCCGCCGCGTCGTGTCGGCGACGCCGGCGTCGTCCTTGACGATCACCTCGACCTTGCGGCCGGCGACGGTCGTGCCGTTCTGCGCCTGCCAGAGCTTGATCGCCGCCTCGATCTGCTTGCCGGTCGACGCCGACTGCCCGGTCATGGGCAGGATGAAGCCGATCTTGAACGGCGCTCCCGATTGGGCATGGGCGACGCCGCTCAGTGCGACGGCGGCGAGCAGCGAAAGCGGGAAACCGAGGGCGAGGCGGCGGTGCATGGCGGGTCCTTGGTGGCGATCGCGCGATTCTCGCGAGGTCGCCAGCGGCGGCAATGCGGACATTCGCCAACGCCGCCGACGCGGTCCCTATCATGGCCGCCGCCACCGCCGCGGAGAGACTCCCGATGACGACCCGCACCCGCCCGCCGTTTCGCGCCGACCACGTCGGCAGCTTCCTCCGACCCAAGCGCCTGCTCGACGCGCGCGAGCGCCACGCCAAGGGCGAGATCTCGGCCGAGGAGCTGCGCGCCGTCGAGGACGACGCGATCGCGGAGATCGTCCGCTTCCAGGAGGACGTCGGCTTGCGCGGCGTCACCGACGGCGAGTTCCGCCGCACCTACTTCCACATCGACTTCCTCGAGCAGCTCGGCGGGGTCAAGACCGACGTGCCGGTGACGATCAGGAAGCCCGACGGCAGCGAGGAGCTCGCGCCGCCGGTGATGCGCGTCACGGGCAAGGTGCGCCACGTCAAGGACATCCAGCGCGCCGACTTCGAGTACCTCCAATCGCGCGTGAGCCGCGGCCACACGCCGAAGGTGACGATCCCGTCGCCGACGATGCTGCACTTTCGCGGCGGTCGCGCCGGCATCAGCCGCGAGCACTACCCCGATCTCGAGCCGTTCTGGCAGGCCGTCGCCGACGCCTACGGCGCCGAGCTGCGCTCGCTCGCCGACGCCGGCTGCACCTACGTGCAGATGGACGACACCAACCTCGCGTACCTGTGCGACGACAAGATGCGCGAGGCCGCGCGCGCGCGCGGCGACGACCCGAACGAGCTGCCGCACCGCTACGCGTCGTTCATCAACCGCGTCGTCGCGCAGAAGCCCGCCGGCATGACGCTGTGCGTGCACCTGTGCCGCGGCAACTTCAAGAGCACCTGGGCGGCGCAGGGCGGCTACGAGCCGGTCGCCGAGGCGCTGCTCTCGGAGATGGACGTCGACGGCTACTTCCTCGAGTACGACGACGCGCGCTCGGGCGACTTCCGGCCGCTGCGCTTCCTTCCCAAGCGCAAGACGGTCGTCCTCGGCCTCGTCACGACGAAGCTCGGCGAGCTCGAGTCGAAGGACATGCTGAAGCGCCGCATCGACGACGCCGCGACGTACGCGCCGATCGAGCAGCTCTGCATCTCGCCGCAGTGCGGCTTCTCGAGCACGGTGCACGGCAACGCCATCGCGGTCGATGCGCAGCGTGCGAAGCTGCGCCTCGTCGTCGAGGTCGCCGACTCGGTCTGGGGCAGCCACTGAGCCGGTGCGGCGCGGCCGGCGCCCGCGCGCGCTAGTCGGCGGCGTCGACGCGCCGACCGATCTTGCGCAGCAGCTCGATCAGGAGCGCGCGCTCGGCCGCCGACAGCATCGCGAGCGCAGGCGCTTCCATCGTCGCCGAGATGCGGCGCGTCCGCTCGGCGAGCGCGCGGCCGCGCGCGGTGAGGACGACGTGCTGCGCGCGCCGGTCGTGCGTGCTGCGGACGCGCTCGACCCAGCCGCGCTCGACCATGCGGTCGAGCGTCACCGCCATGTTCGGCGGCGAGATGTCGAGCGCGTCGCCGAGCTGCTTCTGGTTCACGTCGTCGTTGGCCGCGACCAGCATCAGGATCGTGAACTCGGCGATGCGCAGGTCGAACGGCTCCATGTGGCGCGTGAACACCTTGCGCAGCTCGAGCGCGGCGCGCGACGCCGCGTAGCCGACGAGGTGCGCGAGCGCGGAGTCGTCGAGCGCGCGGCGCGGCGTCTTGCGCGCGCCCTTTGCGCGTGCGGCCTTGGTGCGCGCGTCCGCGGGCTCGGCGGATTCGGCGGCGGACGCAGCGGCGGCGGCGCGCCCGGTCGCGCGTGCGGCGCGCGCAGCGCTCACGCGCTGCCCTTCTTGCGGCTCGCGCCGAGGTACGTCTCGACGACGCGGGGGTCGCGCGCGAGCTCCGATGCCGGCCCCTCGAGCGCGATCTCGCCCATCTCGAGAACGTAGCCGTAGTCGGCGACCTCGAGCGCGGCGCGCGCGTTCTGCTCGACGAGCAGGATCGTGACGCCGGTCGCGCGGAGCGCCGCGATGGTCGCGAAGATGTCGCGCACGACGAGCGGCGCGAGGCCGAGGCTCGGCTCGTCGAGCATCAGCAGGCGGGGCTTGCCCATCAGCGCGCGGCCGACGGCGAGCATCTGGCGCTCGCCGCCCGAGAGCGTGCCGGCGAGCTGCGCGCGCCGCTCCTCGAGACGAGGGAAGAGCTTGAACACCTCGGCGAGCGACTGCGCGCCTTCGCTCCTGCCGAGACGGACCTGGCGGTACGCGCCGAGGACGAGGTTGTCCTCGACCGACATCGTCGCGAACAGAGCGCGCGTTTCCGGGACGAGCGCCATGCCGAGCATGACGCGCTCCTCGAGCGCGAGCAGGTCGATCGGCGCGCCGTCGTAGGCGACCGTGCCGCGCGCCGGCAATGCGGCCATCAGCGCGTTCAGCAGCGTCGACTTGCCGGCGCCGTTGGGCCCGATCACCGTGATCACCTCGCCCGAGCGCGCCTTCAGGTTGAGCCCGTGCAGCACCTCGGCGCGGCCGTAGCCGGCGTGCAGGTCGCGGACGTCGAGCAGCGGCTCGCTCACTTCAGTGCTCGGTGCCGAGATACGCGGCGCGCACCGCCGGCGACGCCTGCACTTCCTCGGGAGTGCCTTCGATCAGCTTGGTGCCGAACTCCATCACGACGACGCGATCGACCAGCCCCATGACGAGGTCCATGTCGTGCTCGACGAGGAGGATCGACAGGCCTTCGCCGCGCAGCTGGCGCAGCACGTCGGCGAGGCCGGCCTTCTCCTTCAGCCGCAGCCCCGCGGCGGGCTCGTCGAGCAGCAGCAGGATCGGGTCGGCGGCGAGCGCGCGCGCGATCTCCATCAGCCGCTGCTGGCCGAGCGCGAGGTTGCCGGCCTGCTCGTGCATCAGCTCGGCGATGCCGATCCGGCGCAGCTGGCGCTCGGCCTCGCGCATCAGCCGGCGCTCCTCGGCGCGATCGAGGCGCAGCATCGCCGCGGGAATGCCGTGGCGGCCGCGCAGGTGCGCGCCGAGCGCGACGTTCTCGAGCACCGTCATCGTCGCGATCATCTTGACGTGCTGGAACGTGCGCGCGACGCCGAGGCGGGCGATCTCGCGCGAGCTCGAGCGCTCGATGCGGCGACCGAGCAGCGCGATCTCGCCGCGCGTCGCCGGCAGCACGCCGGTGACGAGGTTGAACGTCGTCGACTTGCCCGCCCCGTTCGGCCCGATGAGGCCGAGGATCTCGCCTGCCTTGACGGAGAAGCTGACGTCGTTGACGGCAACGAGACCGCCGAACTCCTTGCGCGCTGCGCGCACGTCGAGCACGGTCTCGCCGTGCGGCGGCCGCGCACGCTCGGGAAGCGCCGGCGCGTCGGCCCAGTCGACCTTGCGGCGAGCGCGCGGCAGCGCGGCGTCGACGAACGCCCAGATGCCGTCGCGCGCGTACTGCAGCATCAGCACCAGGAGGACGCCGAAGACGATGATCTCGTAGTTGCCGCTCGTTCCCATCAGTCGCGGCAGCCAGACCTGGAGCTGGTCCTTCAGGATCTCGACGACGCCGGCACCGACGAGCGCGCCCCAGACGTAGCCGACGCCGCCGAGCACCGCCATGAAGAGGTACTCGATGCCCATGTTGAGGCCGAACGGCGACGGGTTGACGGTGCGCTGGAAGTGCGCGAACAGCCACCCCGAGACGCTCGCGAGCAGCGCCGCGAGGACGAACGCCGTCACCTTGACGCGAAACGTGTCGACTCCCATCGCCTCGGCCATCGTCGTGCCGCCCTTGACGGCGCGCAGCGCGCGGCCGGCGCGCGAGTCGAGCAGGTGCGTCACCGCGACCGCGGCGAGGACGACGATCGCCCAGAGCAGGTAGAAGAACGTGCGTCCGGTGTTGAGCGCGATGCCGAAGAACTTGAGCGCCGGGATGCCGAGCAGGCCGTCGTACTTGCCGAGGAAGTCGAGGTTGCCGAGCAGGTAGAAGAGCGACAGGCCCCACGCGATCGTCGCCAGCGGCAGGTAGTGGCCCGACATGCGCAGCGTCACCCAGGCGAGGACGAGCGCAGCGAGCGCGGTGCAGGCCAGACCGATCCACACCGTCAGCCACGGCGAGACGCCGTACGTCAACGTCAGGTACGCCGCGGTGTACGCGCCGAGGCCGACGAACGCCGCCTGCCCGAACGACGTCAGGCCGGCGACGCCGGTGAGCAGCACGAGGCCGATCACGACGAGCGTGTAGAGGCCGATGTAGTTGGCCTGCGTGATCCAGAACTCGGGCACGGGCAAGAGCGGCAGCACGACGAGGAAGACGGCGAACGCGGCGAGCGCGACGCGACGCACGGTCGTGCCGTCGGCGCGCGCCGGCGACGCACGCACGCCGTCGGCAGCGGTCGGCAGCGACTGCGGCGCCGCCATCTACTCCTCCTCGTCCTCGTGGCCGTGCTGGAACGAGCGCCAGAGCAGGACCGGCAGGATGAGCGTGAAGACGATCACCTCCTTGAACGCGCTCGCGTAGAACGAGCTGTAGCTCTCGAGGATGCCGACCAGGATCGCGCCGACCGCGGCCGCCGGATAGCTCGCGAGCCCGCCGAAGATCGCGGCGACGAAGCCCTTGAGGCCGACGAGAAAGCCCGAGTCGTAGAAGATCGTCGTCGTCGGCCCGATCAGGAGCCCCGAGAGCGCGCCGATGAAGGCGGCGAGGCCGAAGCTGAGCCGTCCCGCGCCCGACGTCGAGATGCCCATCAAGCGCGCGCCGAGCCGGTTCACCGCGGTCGCGCGCAGCGCCTTGCCGCGCAGCGTGCGGTCGAAGAAGAGCCAGAGCGCGACGATGAGCGCGATCGACGCGACGAAGATGAAGATCGTCTGGCCGCTGATCGCGAGCGGCCCGGCCGCAAAGCGCGCCTCCCAGAACGCCGGGTTGCGAAAGCCCTCGGCGCCGAAGAAGACGAGGCCGAGCCCGGTCATCGCGAAGTGGACGCCGACCGAGACGATGAGAAGCACGAGCACCGTCGCGTCGGCGAGGCGCTGGTACGCGAGCCGGTACACGAGCGGCCCGAGCAGGGTCACGATCGCGAGCGTCAGCGCGCTCTGCACGAGCAGGTGGAGCTTGAGCGGCGCCGCCCACCAGGTCAGCGCCGCGACGACGGCAGGCGCGACGACGGTGCGCAGCAGCATGCGCGCGACGCGCGGCGTCGGCAGCCCGCGCCGCATCGCGTCGAAGAGGTCGAGCAGCGCCGCGACGGCGGTGAGCGCGAGCAGCAGCCAGACCGTGCCCGGCACCTTGCCCAGCTGCAGCATCGCGAGCGTCAGCGCGCCGTACGCGACGAACTCGCCCTGCGGGATGAAGATGACGCGCGTGACCGCGAAGACGAGGACGAGCGCGAGCGCGAGCAGCGCGTAGACGGCGCCGTTGGTGACGCCGTCGAGGGCGAGGATGCCGGCGATCGAGAGGTCCATCGTGGCCTCGCCGTCATCCCGAGCCGGAGGCGAGGGATCTCATCGCAGCGACGAGATCCTTCGCTTCGCTCAGGACGACACGGCGGATCAGTGCACCACCGTCCAGTCGCCCGCCTTGACCTGCAGCAGCACGCCGGTCTCGGGCGTGTAGCCGAAGTGATCTGCGGGCGTCCAGTTGAGCACGCCCTGCGACACCGGCGTGCGGCCCATCGTCTCGAACGCGTCCTTGAGCGCCTGGCGGAACTCCGCCGTCCCCGGCTTCGCCTTCTTGAGCGCGATCGGCACCGCCTTCTGCAGGACGACGACGACGTCGAACGCGTGGGCGCCGAACTGGTTCGCCGAGCCCTTGCCGTTGGCCTTCTCGAAGTCGGAGATGTACTTCACGCCGAGCGTCTTGCTCGCGTTGGTCTCGGGCAGCTTGTCGGCGACGACGGCGGGCCCCGACGACACGTACGAGCCCTCGACGTCGGCGCCGCCGACGCGGATCAGGTCCATCGTCGCCGCGCCGTGCGTCTGGTAGATCTTCGTCTTCGGGTAGCCGCGCTCGACAAGCCCCTTGTGCGGCATCGCCGCGCCGCTGCCGGAGGCGACGACGAGGATCGCATCGGGGTTGGCCTGGACGAGCTTGAGCGCCTGGCCGGTGACCGACGTGTCGCTGCGCGCGAAGCGCTCGACGTCGACGAGCTTGATGCCGGCCTTCTCGATCAGCGGCTTGATGTCGGTGAGCCACGCCTCGCCGTAGCCGTCGGAGTAGCCGAGGAAGCCGACCGTCTTGACGCCGGTCTTCTTCCAGTGCTCGACGATCGGGATCGCCATCACCGCGGTCGACTGCGGCATCCGGAACGACCACGCGTCCTTGCCCGGCGGCAGGTTCGCCGGCGAGAGCATCAGCTGCGGCGTCTTGCCTTCGGAGCAGACGTCGGCCATCGCGATCGCGACCGGCGTCGTCACCGATCCGACGACGACGTCGACGTGGTCCTCGGAGATGAACTTGCGCGTGTTCTGCACGCCCTTGGTCGGATCGGTCGCGTCGTCGAGGACGATCACGTTGAGCTTCTCGCCCGCGATCTCCTTCGGCCAGAGCGCGATGCCCTTCTGCGTCGGGATGCCGAGCGCCGAGGTCGGCCCGGTGAGCGAGATGCTGACGCCGATCGTCAGGTCGGCGAACGCGCTCGGCGCGAAGCCGGAGCCGACCGCCGCGGCGGCGGCGAGCGTCAGCAGTCGGATGGTCTTTTTCATGCGATGTCTCCTGTGGTGGATCGAAGTTGCGTCATTCGCAGAGCGCGCGGATGTCGTCCGGAACCGGGATCGCGCGCAGGCGATCGGGGTTGTCCGGGTCGCGGCGCACGAACGCGCGCGTCTCGCGGCCCTCGCAGATCAGCGTCTCGCCGCGCGTCACCCGATGGTGCTGGATGAAGACCTTGGCGCGCCACTCGGCGACGTGGGTCGCGATCGTCAGCTCCTCGGCGTACGTCGCGGCGGCGACGAAGCGGGTCGAGATCTCGAGCAGCGGCGTGCCGACGATGCCGCGCGTCTTGACGAGCTCGCGCCACGGCGGCACGCCGCACTGCATGAAGAACGCGAGCGAGGCGGCGTCGATCCAGCGCTGGAAGTTGGGATAGAAGACGATCCCGGCCGGGTCGCAATCGCCGAACTCGATCCTCACGCGGTACTGCGTCGTGCGCGGCATCGCGGCCCTCAGTCGACGCGCGGCACGACGATGTCGCCGCCGGCGCCGGCGTAGAGCCGCTCGACGTCGGCGGCGCGGTGCGTCAGCACGGCACGCTGGTTGATCGAGCCCTTGTCGGTGATCTCGCCGCGGTCGATCGACGGCGGCGCGACGAGGACCAGCGCGCGCGCGACGCGCGTCGCGCTGCCGGTGCCGGTGGCCCAGAGGCCGTCGACGAGGCGCTGGAAGAAGGTGCGCACGCGCTCATCGGCGAGCACCGACGCGAGCGGCGCATCGGCGGCGGCGTGCGCGAACGCGCGGCAGGCGTCGGGGCGAGGGAAGAGCAGGACGCCGATGTCGTCGCGGTTGATGCCGGCGATGACGACGTCCTGCACGAGCGGGTCGCCGGCGGCGATGATCTTGGCGCGCAGCGGCCCGACCGAGACGAAGGTGCCGGTCGAGAGCTTGAAGTCCTCGGCGATGCGGCCGTCGAACGCGAAGCCCATCTCCGGGTGCGCCGCGTCCATCGGCCGCGCGGCGTCGCCGCTGCAGTAGAAGCCCTCGTCGTCGAAGTGCTCCGCCGTCTGCTCTGGCGCACGCCAGTAGCCGGGCGTCACGTTCGGGCCGCGGTAGCGCACCTCCTGCTTGTCGCCCATCGGCACGAGCTTGAGCTCGACGCCCGGCGCCGGCAGCCCGATGTGGCCCGACTTGACCTCGTGCGCGTTGGCGCAGATCGCGAACGGCGACGTTTCGGTCATGCCGAGCCCGGTGAGCATGCGGATCCGCTCGCCGCACTCCTGCTCGGCGACGCGATCGAGCTTGTCCCAGACCGGCTGCGCGAGCCCCGCCCCCGAGAAGAAGCACATGCGGACGCGGCTGAAGAAGGTCTTCCTCAGCTGTGCGTCGACCTCGAGCGCGTTGGCGATCTCCTCGAAGCCCTTGGGCACGTTGAAGTAGATCGTCGGCGCGATCTCGCGCAGGTTCCTGAGCGTCTCGCCGATCAGCGCCGGCGTCGGCTTTCCTTCGTCGATGTAGAGCGTGCCGCCGTTGTAGAGGACGATGCCGATGTTGTGGTTGCCGCCGAACGTGTGGTTCCACGGCAGCCAGTCGACGAGCACCGGCGGCTCCTCGCCGAGATGGCGGAAGCACTGGCGGATCATCTGCTGGTTCGCGCACAGCATCCGCTGCGTGTTGATCACGCCCTTGGGCAGCTTGGTCGAGCCCGACGTGAAGAGGAACTTCGCGATCGTGTCGGGGCCGACCTTCGCGTGCGCGGCGTCGACCGCGGCGCTCGGCGAGGTCGCGAGCAGGTCGCCGAATGGCGTCGCGCCGCGCTCGTCGAGCTTGCCCTCGGCGAGGACGACCTCGGTGTCGCGCGGAACGACGGCCGCGATCGCCTTCGCGTAGCGCGCGTCGCTCGCGAACACAAGCCCCGGCGTCAGCATGCCGAGGATGTGGCGGAGCTTGCCGAAGTCCTGCGAGACGAGCGAGTACGCCGGCGAGACCGGCGCGAACGGCACGCCGGCGAGCATCGCGCCGAGCGCGAGCAGGAGGTGCTCGATGTCGTTGTCGGAGAGGATCGCGATCGGGCGGTCGACCGAGACGTCGCGCTCGAGCAGCGCCTGCGCGATCGCGCGCGCGCGCTGCACGGCCTCGCTCCAGCTCACGCGCCGCCAGTCGCCGCCGCCGACGCGCTTGGCCACCAACGTGCGCTCGGGTGCGCGCTCGGCCCATTCGAGGAAGCGGTCGGTGATCCGCGCCGGGTACGCGCCGAGCGGCTCGCGCGAGACGACGAGCGTCGCGCCGTCGGCGCGGCGCTCGAACGTCGCCTCGAGCGAGCCGCCGAGCGAGAGCGACCGGTAGCGCGGCGCGCGCGCGCCCGCGACGCTGCCGGCCGCCGCCGCGCTCACGACTTCTTCACCTTCGCCGCACGGCCTTCGAGGAAGGCGCGCACGCGCATCTTGGCCGCCTCGTCGCCCGACGCGATCGCCGCCATCAGCGACTCGACGAAGAGGCCCTCGTCCTGCGCCATCTCGGCGATCCGCGGCAGCGCGTGCATGACGGCGAAGTTCGAGAGCGGCGCGTTCGCCGCGATCCGCTCGGCGAGCGCGAACGCCTTGGCGAGTCCCTGCCCGGGCTCGACGAGGTAGTGCGAGATGCCGACGGCGTGCCCCTCGTGGGCGTCGTAGACGCGGCCGGTGAGCATCATGTCGGTCATCCGCGCGGCGCCGATCAGGCGCGGGATGCGCGCCGACCCGCCGCCGCCGACGAAGAGCCCGCGCTGCCCTTCGGGAAGGCCGTAGAACGCGCTCGACTCGGCGACGCGGACGTGGCACGACGCCGCGAGCTCGAATCCGCCGCCGACGACGGCGCCGTGCAGCACCGCGACCACCGGCACCTTGCCGAACTGGACCTGCTCGAACGCCGCGTGCCACGAGCGCGAGTGGAAGATGCCTTCGGCGACGCTGCGCTCGCTGACCTCGGCGAGGTCGAGGCCGGCGCAGAAATGGTCGCCCTCGCCGCTCAGAACGACCGCGCGCGCCGTTGCGGGCAATTGGACGAAGCAGGTGTGCAGCTGCGCGACGAGCGCATCGCTGACGGCGTTGCGCTTCGCCGGCCGGTCGAGGCGGACATGGAGGACGGCGCCGCGCTGCTCGATCTTCAGCAGGTCGAGCGAAGCGAGCGTCGCAGGCAGCGCGGTGGCAGCGTCGGACGTGCTCATTGATTAAGGAGAGTAAACAAGGAAAGTGTGAGCCTCGCGGCAAGGGTTGGGAAGCTGACCTAGGGAAAACCTGTATCGAGGTTCGCCTGAATGATTATCAAACATAACCAAAAATCGAGTCAACCCCATCTTCGCAGTGACACCGTTGCCAACCACCGCGATGCTCGCCAAGATCGAACCGACCGCTTCCGAGCACGCGCAGCACGCCATGGCCACGTCGAACCCGCGCTGCGCGCCGCGTTGGCTCGTCGCCTGCGTCGCGGGCGCTGCGATCGTGGCGTGCTCGACCGCGGGTTCGCCCTCGCCACCTGCCGCGCCGCTCGCCGCGGCGCGGCGGGGCGCGCTCGCGATGCCGTGCAGCGAGCTCGCGAGCCGGCTCGCGTGGCCGGATGCGCGCTTGACGGCGACATCGGTCGGCGCAGGCGAGCTCACCGTCGTCGGCGCGCGCGTCGCCGCGCACTGCCGCGTCACGGGGACGCTGCACGAGCGCACGAGCCGGGTCGACGGCCAGCGCTACGCGATCGGCTTCGAGCTGCGCTTGCCCGAGCGCTGGAACGGCCGCTTCTACTACCAGGCGAACGGCGGCGTCGACGGCAACGTCGTGCCTGCGACCGGCCTCGCGACGGCCGGGCCGGCATCGGCGAGCGCGCTCGTCGCCGGCTTCGCGGTGCTGAGCTCCGACGCCGGCCACGGCGCAGCGCAGAACGCGACCTTCGGCATCGATCCGCAAGCGCGCCTCGACTACGGCTACGCGGCGGTCGCTGCGCTGACGCCGATGGCCAAGGCACTCGTCGCGCAGGCGTACGGCCGGCCTCCGGATCGCTCGTACATCGGCGGCTGCTCGAACGGCGGCCGCCACACGCTCGTCGCCGCGACTCGCCTCGCCGACCAGTACGATGGCTTTCTCGTCGGCGATCCCGGAACGGTGCTGCCGCGCGCGGCGATCGCCAACCTCGTCGGCGGCCGCGCCTACGCCGAGCTCGCCGGCAACCCCGCCGATCCCGGCGCCGCGTTCACGCTCGCCGAGCGTCGTCTCGTCTCCGACGCGGTCCCGCAACGCTGCGATGCGCTCGACGGCCTCGTCGACGGCATGGTCCACGACACGAAGGCTTGCCAGGCGGCGTTCGATCTCGATCGCGACGTGCCGACCTGCACCGCAGCGCGCAACGGAACTTGCCTGACAGGCGCGCAGAAGTCGACCATCGCGCGCCTGTTCGCCGGCGTTCGCACGCGACGCGACGAGCTCGTCTACGCGCCGTTCCCGTGGGACGCCGGCCTCGCGACCTCCAACTGGGCGTCGTGGAAGTTCGCCTCGCCGTCGACGCGCGACGCCGGTGCGATCGCCGACATCTGGCAGGTGCCGCCGGCCGACCCGGCGCGCTTCGACGGCCGCGCGTTCATGATGGCTGCCGACGCCGATGCGCTGCTCGCGCGCGTGCAGGCCAGCGACGCGACGTATCGCGAGTCGGCGCTGTCGTTCATGCTGCCGCCGGGGCTCGACGACCCTGCACAGCTGCGCAGCCGAGGCGCCAAGGTCATCGTCTATCACGGCACCAGCGATCCGATCTTCTCGAGCGCGCACAGCGTCTCCGTGGTCGAGCGCTGGAACGCGGCGAGCGGCGGCAACGCGTTCTCGTTCGCGCGCCTGTATCTCGTCCCGGGAATGAACCATTGCAGCGGCGGCCCGTCGGCCGATCAGTTCGACCTGCTCTCGCCGCTCGTCGACTGGGTCGAGCTCGGCAACCAGCCGGGCGCGATCGTCGCGAGCGTGCGCGGTCGCGGCAACGCGGCGGGCGAGAACGCCGACGTGCCGCCGTCGTGGTCGCCGACGCGAACGCGCCTGCTCTGCCCGTATCCGACCGTCGCCCGCTTCGTCGGCAACGACGCGGAGTCGATGGCGAGCTTCGTCTGCCGCTGAAGGCGCGCGGTCGAGGAGCTTCGACGATGCGACGGAACGGGCTGATCCCGGTCTATAAGGTCGTCTGAGACGGCAACGAGGAACGCACGATGAACACCGCCGAGCTGATCGCGATCGACACGCACACGCATCTCGAGGTGTCGTGCCGCAACCCGTTCGACAGCTACGGCGAGGAGTACGACCGCGCCGCCGACAAGTACTTCCGCTCGTCGAGGCGGCCGACGATGGACGAGACGATCGCGTTCTACCGCGAGAAGAAGATCGGCTTCGTCAACTTCACGGTCGACGCCGAGACGCAGATGGGCCGCCGCCGGATCCCCAACGAGGAGATCGCCGAGGCGGCGCAAAAGAACAGCGACATCATGATCGCGTTCGGCTCGATCGATCCGCACAAGGGCAAGTTCGGCGCGCGCGAGGCGAGAAAGCTGGTCGAGGAGTACGGCGTCCGCGGCTTCAAGTTCCACCCGACCGTGCAGGGCTTCGAGCCGGCCGACAAGATGGCGTGGCCGATCTACGAGGTCATCGCCGAGAAGAAGCTCCCGGCGGTCTTCCACAGCGGCCACTCGGGGATCGGCTCGGGGATGCGCTGCGGCGGCGGCCTCAGGCTGCAAAACTCGAACCCGATGCTGCTCGAGGACGTCGCGATCGCGTTCCCCGACATGCAGATCATCGTCGCGCATCCGTCGTGGCCGTGGCAGGACGAGGCGATCTCGCTCGCGATGCACAAGCCCAACATCTGGATCGATCTCTCGGGCTGGAGCCCGAAGTACTTTCCGCCGCAGCTCGTGCAGTACGCGAACACGCTGCTCAAGGACCGCATCCTCTTCGGCAGCGACTTCCCGCTCATCACGCCCGACCGCTGGCTGAAGGACTTCGCCGAGGCCGGCTTCAAGGACGAGGTGCGGCCGCTGATCCTGAAGGAAAACGCCAAGCGGCTGCTCAAGCTCGTCTGAGCACGGCGCAAGTCGGCGGCCCGGCCCTCAGTCGTCGAC
>JASLGD010000208.1 GCA_030150305.1 Caldimonas sp.
AGAAGTTGAACGCGAGCTGCGGGTTGCCCACGTTCATCATGATCTTGATCGGGCTGTACGGCATCTCGCCGCGCGTGACCTCGGTGACCTCGGTCTCGAGCAGGCCGTCGTAGACGAAGCCGGTGTCGCCCTCCGAGCAGACGACCGGCTTCGTCTACGACGGCCTGCTGGAGACCGAGGTCACCGAAGTGCGCCGCGGCGAGATGCCGTACAGCCCGATCAAGATCATGATGAACGTCGGCAACCCGCAGCTCGCGTTCAACTTCTCGCAGCTGCCGAACTCCGGCGTCGGCCTGGCGCGGCTCGAGTTCATCATCAACAACAACATCGGCGTCCACCCGAAGGCGATCCTCGACTACCCGAACATCGACCCGGACCTGAAGAAGGCCGTCGAGTCCGTCGCCCGCGGCCACGCCTCGCCGCGCGCGTTCTACGTCGACAAGCTCGCCGAAGGCATCGCCACCATCGCCGCCGCGTTCTGGCCGAAGCCCTGCATCGTGGGCTGTCGGACTTCAAGTCCAACGAGTACAAGAAGCTGATCGGCGGCTCGCGCTACGAGCCCGACGAAGAGAACCCGATGCTGGGCTTCCGCGGCGCGTCGCGCTACATCAGCGGCGACTTCAGCGACGCCTTCGCGATGGAGTGCGAGGCGCTGCGCCGAGTGCGCGAGGACATGGGCCTGCTCAACGTCGAGATCATGGTGCCGTTCGTGCGCACGCTCGGGCAGGCTTCGCAAGTCGTCGACATGCTCGCCGCGCATGGTTTGAAGCGCGCGTCGGCCGGCGGCACCGACGGCCGAGGCGCGCTTGAGGCCGTGCTCGGCCAGCATGTTGGTGACGAGCTCGGCCTGGCCCAGGGTGCGGACGAACGGCACCATCACCTCGACGTTGGTCAGGCCCAT
Organism: Caldimonas sp.; assembly: GCA_030150305.1. Taxonomy (GTDB): domain Bacteria; phylum Pseudomonadota; class Gammaproteobacteria; order Burkholderiales; family Burkholderiaceae_C; genus Schlegelella_A. Next base: position 902 of record JASLGD010000208.1, read on the forward strand.
GTCGCGGCGCACCCGCACCAGCGCCTCGCACTCCATCGCGAAAGCTTCGCCGAAGGCCTCGCTCACGTAGCGCGACGCGCCGCGAAAGCCGAGCATCGGGTTCTCTTCCTCGGGCTCGTAGCGCGAGCCGCCGATCAGCTTCTTGTACTCGTTGCTCTTGAAGTCAGAGAGCCGCACGATCACCGGCTTCGGCCAGAACGCGGCGGCGATCGTCGCGATGCCCTCGGCGAGCTTGTCGACGTAGAACGCACGCGGCGACGCGTGGCCGCGGGCGACGCTCTCGACCGCCTTCTTCAGGTCGCCGTCGACGTTCGGATAGTCCAGGATCGCGCGCGGGTGGACGCCGATGTTGTTGTTGATGATGAACTCGAGGCGGGCGAGGCCGACGCCCGAGTTCGGCATCTGCGCGAAGTCGAACGCCATCTGCGGGTTGCCGACGTTCATCATGATCTTCACCGGCGAGTACGGCAGCTCGCCGCGCTCCACCTCGGTGACCTCGGTCTCGAGCAGGCCGTCGTAGACGTAGCCGGTGTCGCCCTCCGAGCACGCGACGGTGACGAGCGCGCCGTCCTTGAGCACGGTCGTCGCGTCGCCGCAGCCGACGACCGCGGGAATGCCGAGCTCGCGCGCGATGATCGCGGCGTGGCACGTGCGGCCGCCTCGGTTGGTGACGATCGCGCTCGCCCGCTTCATCACCGGCTCCCAGTTCGGGTCGGTCATGTCGGTGACGAGGACGTCGCCGGCCTGGACGCGGTCCATGTCGGCGACCGACTCGACGATGCGGACCGGGCCGGTGCCGATCTTCTGGCCGATCGCGCGGCCTTCGACGAGGACGGTGCCGCTGCCCTTCAGGCTGTAGCGCTGCTCGGCGCCGCCGCCGGCGCGGCTCTTCACCGTCTCGGGGCGTGCCTGCAGGATGTAGAGCTTGCCGTCGACGCCGTCCTTGCCCCACTCGATGTCCATCGGCCGGCCGTAGTGCTGCTCGATGACGAGCGCGTAGCGCGCCAGCTCGGCGACCTCGGCGTCGCTGAGCGAGTAGCGGTTGCGCAGCTCGGTCGCGGTGTCGAGCGTCGTCACGAGCTTGCCGGTCGCGGCGTGCTCGTCAGGCGACGCGAACGTCATCCGGATCAGCTTCGAGCCGAGGTTCCTGCGGATGATCGCCTGCTTGCCGTTCTTCAGCGCCGGCTTGTGGACGTAGAACTCGTCGGGGTTGACGGCACCCTGCACGACCGTCTCGCCGAGGCCGTAGCTCGACGTGACGAAGACGACGTCGGGAAAGCCGCTCTCGGTGTCGATCGTGAACATGACGCCCGCCGAGCCGAGGTCGCTCCTCACCATGCGCTGAACGCCGACCGAGAGCGCGACGTCGCCATGCGCGTAGCCCTTGTGGACGCGGTAGCTGATCGCGCGGTCGTTGTAGAGGCTCGCGAAGACCTCGCGCAGCTTGGCGAGGACCTCGTCGATGCCGGCGACGTTGAGGAACGTCTCCTGCTGGCCGGCGAACGACGCGTCGGGCAGGTCCTCGGCAGTCGCCGACGAGCGCACCGCGAACGTCGCGCCCGGCGACGCGTCGGCGAGCTTCGCGAACTCGCGCCGCACGTCGGCCTCGAACGCGGCCGGCAGCGGCTGCGCCGCGATCCAGCGTCGGATCTCGGCGCCGGCGTCGGCGAGCGCACGGACGTCATCGACGTCGAGCGACGCGAGCCGCGACGCGATGCGCGACGCGAGGCCGTCGGCGGCGAGAAAAGTGCGGAAGGCGTGCGCCGTCGTCGCGAAGCCGCCGGGGACGCGCACGCCCGACTCGCTCAGCTGGCTGATCATCTCGCCGAGGGAGGCGTTCTTGCCGCCGACCGCCTCGACGTCGGTCATTCTCAGGGTGTCGAAGGGGGCGACAAAGGCGGTCGCCAGGTGGGTGCTTGCCATGGGAAGACTCGGGGCTCGTGAAAAACCTGCGTCTCCCGATCCTCCGGCGCGAAGCAGCCGGCGATGCGGCGCGGCCGGGCGTCGCGCGGGCGCAGGCCTGCGGCACGGCGGCAGGCGGCGAAGCGGCGGGACGAAGCGGCGGGCATCCGGACGGATCGAAAAGGCTGCGTCGATTCTACGAGCGCGGTGCTTCGGCCGCGGCTGCCTATGATCGGGGATGGATGCACCTGCCTTTGCGGCCGCGAGCGCCGCCTCCGCGCTGCCGCGACCGACCGTCTTCTTCATCTCCGACGGCACCGGGATCACGGCCGAGACGTTCGGCAACTCGATCCTGTCGCAGTTCGCGATCAAGCCGCGCCACCTGCGGCGCCCCTTCATCGACACCCCCGACAAGGCGCACCAGGTCGTGCGCGAGATCAACCACATCGCCGAGCACGACGGCCGCCGGCCGATCGTCTTCGTGACGCTCGTCAACACCGAGATCCTCTCGATCGTCAAGGAGCACTCGCGCGGCCTCGTGCTCGACATGTTCAACACCTTCATCGAGCCGCTCGAGGCCGAGTTCGGGATCACGTCGAACCACCGCATCGGCCGCTTCTCCGACGTTTCCGAGAGCAAGGAATACAGCGACCGCATCGAATCGATCAACTTCGCGCTCGCCCACGACGACGGCCAGTCGGCGAAGAGCCTCGCCGAGGCCGACGTGATCCTGGTCGGCGTCAGCCGCAGCGGCAAGACGCCGACCTCGCTCTACCTCGCGATGCAGCACGGCATCAAGGCGGCCAACTATCCGCTCATCCCCGAGGACTTCGAGCGCGGCAAGCTGCCGTCGACGCTGGCGCCGTTCAAGGCGAAGTGCTTCGGCCTGACGATCGACCCCGAACGGCTGGCGCGGATCCGCACCGAGCGGCGGCCGAACAGCAAGTACGCGTCGCTCGAGAACTGCCGCTACGAAGTCCGCGAAGGCGAGACGATGATGAAGCGCGAGGGCATCGCGTGGCTCTCGTCGACGCACAAGTCGATCGAGGAGATCGCGACGACGATCCTGCGCGACCTCCGGCCGGACCGGCTGACGTACTGAGCGCCGCGCTCGCGGCGACGCGGCGGCGCGGCCGCGCTCAGTACAGCGCTCTCTCGATGTCGGCGAAGCTGCGCGCGACCTCGATCATGTCGATCACGGTGCCGAGCTGTCGCTCGACCTGGGCGCGCGAAACGACGCCGCGCACGCGCTGCTGCTCGACCGTGCGCATCCGCTGCCGGCTGCTGTCCGTCTCGACGATGAGCAGGTGGTTGCGGCCGTGCTGCTTGAGCGTCGCGACGACGTTGCGCACCGTCGCCTGCTGCAGCTGCGCGAAGTCGATCGCCTCGAGCGCCGCGACGTCGACCATGACGTCGGCGACGGTGATCTCCTCGTAGCGGACGTTGCGCTGCTGCACGATGCGCAGCGTGCGGTCGCCGTAGAGGTCGGTCGTCGTGATGAGGCCGAGCAGGCTCGGCATCTCGCTGACGACGAAGAGCATGCGCACGCCCTGGTAGATCATGATCTGCTCGGCCTCGCGCAGCGTCGTGCCCGGGCTCGTCGTCGCGGCCTTGACCTGCGTCAGGTCGGTCATGACCGAAAGCGCGCCGGAGTCGAGCGTGACCGGGTCGCTTCGCCACGGCTGCGCCTGCGCGATCGAGGTCGTGCGCTGCAGGCGTCTGGTCGGAAGGGGTCCGTCCGGATGCATCTCGCTCTCCTGGCCGTCGACGGGCGGCCGCAGGATCGACGCTACGCCCATTCGCCGCGACGTGCCATGCCGCGGATCGAGCTCCCCGTTCGCAGCGAGGCCTCGCACGCAGACGATCGCTACCATGCCTCGATGACGACTCTGCTCGGCTGGCTCGCCGACTACGGCCTCGCGGTCGCGTTCTTCAACGTCCTCTTCGCGCAGCTCGGCGCGCCGTTGCCGGCGTACCCGATCCTGGTCGTCACCGCGGCGCTGAGCGCGCAAGGGCGGTTCTCGACGGTTGCGCTGTTCTGCCTCGCCGTGCTCGCGAGCCTGCTCGCCGATCTCGTCTGGTACGCCGGCGGCCGGCGCTACGGCGGCCGCGTCGTGCGCACCGTCTGCCGCGTCTCGATCTCGCCCGACTCGTGCGTGCGCCGGACCGAGTCGCTCTTCGAGCGCTGGGGCGCGCGCTCGCTGATGGTGGCCAAGTTCATCCCGGGCTTCGCTGCGATCGCGACCTCGCTCGCCGGCAACATCCGGCTGCCGCTCGCGCGCTTCCTGCTCTTCGACGCGATCGGCGCAGCGCTCTGGGCCGGCGTCGCGGTCGCCCTCGGCATCGTCTTTCGCGACGCCGTCACCGACGTCCTGCGCGTGCTCGGCGAGCTGGGCCGGATCGGGCTCCTCGTGATCGCGGTCGCGTTCGCGCTCTTCATCGCGTTCAAGGTCTGGCAGCGACAGCGGCTGATCCGCGAGGTGCGGATGGCACGGATCGACATCGACGAGCTGATCCGGCTGATCGACGGCGGCGAGGCGCCGGCGATCATCGACGTCCGCGACCGGCCGTCGCGGCTGCGCGACGGCAGCATTCCGGGCGCGCTGCACCTGCCGATCGACGCGGCGACGGACGCGCTGCCCGACCTCCCGCGCGACCGCGACGTCGTCGTCTTCTGCGCGTGCCCGAACGAGATCTCGGCGGCGCGCGTCGCCAAGCGGCTGCAGCGTGCCGGGTTCCGGCGCGTGCGGCCGCTGCTCGGCGGCCTCGACGCGTGGCAGCGGGCCGGCCGCCCGATCGAGCGCTTCGACGCCGACCGCGAGCCGGCGACGACGTGACCCGCGCGCGAGCGCCGCGTCAGCGACTCGCCTCGCGCTCGCGCCGCCACGCCGCCGGGGGCTTGCCGACGAGGCGCCTGAACGCGCGCGAGAACGCGGCTTCGGACTCGTAGCCAACGTCGAGCGCGACCGACGCGACGGTCGCGCGCGTTTCGAGAAGGAGACGCGCGGCTGCCTGCATCCGCCACTGCGCGAGGTACTGCATCGGCGGCGTGCCGATCAGCTCGACGAAGCGCTCGTGCAGCGCCGAGCGCGACAGGCCAACCTCGTGGCCGAGCGCCTCGATCGTCCAGTCGTGCGCCGGGTCGTGGTGGATGAGCGTGAGCGCGTGGCCGACGAAGCGATCCTGCAGCCCTGCGAGCCAGCCCGAGCTTCCCGGCGGCAGCTCGTCGGCGTAGCGGCGCACCGCGTCGACGAACATCATCTCGCTCATCCGCGCAAGCATCGCCTCGGCGCCCGGCCGCTGCGCATGCGACTCGTTGACCGCCTGCTGGGTGAAGCTCGCCATCCACGCGTTGCCGTCGCTCGCGCGCAGGTGCAGCAGCCGCGGCAGCGCGCTGAAGAGCGGATTGAACGGATGCATGTCGCAGCCGAGAAAGCCGCAGACGAGCGTCGCGTCGGCGTCGGCGTGCGGCGGCGCCGGAAACGCCATCTGCTGGCCGTCGTACGCGACCTGCAGCGGCGCGCCGTCGAGGCGGGCGTCGTTCAGCCAGCCGAAGTCGGTGCTGCCGCGCATCCGCGGCGCGCTCGAGACGACGTGGCCGTCGCCCTGCGGAAAGAGGACGACGTCGCCTTCGCGCAGCTGCACCCACGGTCCGTCGGGGATGCCGGCCCAGCAGCTGCCGCGCGAGACGGCGTGGTACTCGATGACGTGCTCGACTCCCGGCATCAGGAGCGGCGCGATCTCCTTGGCCGGCGGCGCTTCCGCCGCCCAGCGGCTGCTGCCGGTGATGTTGAAGAAGACGGCGCCACGCAGGCGGACAGCGCGCAGGACGTCGGAGAGCGTGTCGTGTGCCATGGCCCGGCGGCACTCTAGCCGCCGCGGCCGTGCCGACGCAAATCGCGGAGCCGCAGGCAAGCCGCGACGACGCCGGATCAAGTGCGCGACAGGTCGCGTTCGAACAATGAGCGCACCCGCAAGCAACTCGCGAGCGGGGTTCACCACCGGAGCCTGCGATGCCCTCACTGCCCTACCTGACGCTGGATCGCGACGTCCAGCAACTGTCGACCGACGAGGTCGCCGCGCTCGCCGCACAGATCAGCGGCGGCGTGCTCACCGCCGCCGACGCCGGCTACGACGATGCGCGCAAGGTGTGGAACGCGACGGTCGACCGCCGACCGGCGCTGATCGCGCGCTGCCTCGTCGTGAGCGACGTCCAGGCCGCGGTGCGCTTCGCCTCGGCGCGGCGGATGCTGCTGAGCGTGCGCAGCGGTGGCCACCACATCGCCGGCAACGCAGTCGCCGAAGGCGGCCTCATGCTCGACTGCTCGGCGATGCGCACGGTCGTCGTCGACCCGGTCGCACGCACCGCGCGCGTCGGCGCCGGCGCGCTGCTCGCCTGCGTCGCGCGGTCGACGTCGG
>JASLGD010000233.1 GCA_030150305.1 Caldimonas sp.
CGCGCGGCTTCGCCTTCGACAACGAGCAGCCGGCGACGACGGTGCGCGTCGCGCCGTTCACGATCGATTCGAGCCCGGTGCGCAACGCCGAGTTCGTTCGCTTCGTCGCCGCCGGCGGCTACGACGATCCCGCGCTCTGGCCGGGCGACGCTGCGGCCTGGCGCGCTCGTCACGCGCGCGCCCATCCGGCGCGCTGGCGGTGGCGCGACGAAGGCTGGCAGCTGCGCTGGTTCGAGCGCTGGCTGCCGCTCGATCCCGAAGCGCCGGTGATCCACGTCAGCGCCTTCGAGGCCGAGGCGTACTGCCGGTTCGTCGGCCGGCGCCTGCCGCACGCCGCCGAATGGGAGCGGGCGACGCAAGATGCGCGCTTTCGCTGGGGCAGGAGCGTCTGGGAGTGGACCGCCGACGCGTTCCTGCCCTACCCCGGGTTCGTCGCCGGGCCGTACGCCGACTACTCGGCGCCGTGGTTCGGCGATCATCGCGAGCTGCGCGGCGGCGCGTTCGCGACGCACGCGCGCCTGCACGACCCGCGCTACCGCAACTTCTTCGTCGCCGGCCGCACCGACGTCTTCGCCGGATTCCGCACCGCGGCGCCACTGCGCTGACACCGAGAACACCCACGGAGATCCCCGACCATGCACATCGTCCGCCCGCTCCTCGCCACGCTCGCGCTCGTCGCGTCCGCGCTCGCGCCGCTGCCATCGCCCGCGCAAGGCGTGCTGCGCGTCTCGGCGATCCCCGACGAGGCGCCGACCGAGCTGCAGCGCAAGTTCAAGCCGCTCGGCGAGTACCTCAAGCAGGAGACCGGGATGGACGTGCAGTTCGTTCCGGTGACCGACTACGCCGCCGTCGTCGAGGGCCTCGCGACCAACAAGCTCGACCTCGCCTGGCTCGGCGGCTTCACCTACGTGCAGGCGCGGCTGCGCACGAACGGCGGCGTCGTCCCGATCGTGCAGCGCGCCGAGGACGCGAAGTTCACGAGCCGCTTCATCGTTCCGGTCGCGAGCACCGCAAAAACGCTCGCCGACCTCAAGGGCAAGACGTTCGCGTTCGGCGCGCCGTCGTCGACCTCGGGCAGCCTGATGCCGCGCTACTTCCTGCTGCAGGCCGGCATCGACCCGGAGCGCGACTTCAAGTCGGTCGCGTTCTCGGGCGCGCACGACGCGACCGTCGCGTTCGTCGCCTCGGGCCGCGCCGACGCCGGCGTCCTCAACGCGTCGGTGATGGACAAGCTCGTCGAGAGCAAGAACGCCAACGCCGAGAAGGTGCGCGTGCTCGCGGTGACGCCGCCGTACTTCGACTACAACTGGACGGTGCGGCCAGGGCTCGATCCGGCGCTGACGAAGAAGCTCACCGACGCGTTCCTCAAGCTCGATCCGTCGAAGCCGGCGATGAAGGAGATCATGGACCTGCAGCGCGCGAGCAAGTTCATTCCGACGCAGAACTCGAACTACGACAGCATCGAGCACGCGGCGCGCTCCGCCGGGCTGATCAAGGGCGACCGTTGAGCGAAGCGTCGCACGACGTCCGGCTCGTCGCCGCGAGCCTGGTCCATCCGAACGGCCACCGCGCGCTGCGCAACGTCTCGCTCGCGCTCGCCGCCGGCGAGCGCGTCGCGGTGGTCGGTCCGTCGGGCGCCGGCAAGACGACGCTCGTGCGCGTCCTCGCGACGTCGCTGAAGCCGAGCAGCGGCGGGCTCGCGATCGGCGGCGTCGATCCGTGGCAGCTCGGCGCGGCAGCGCTGCGGAGGCTGCGCGCGACGATCGGCGTCGTCCACCAGAGCCCGCCGATCCCGCCGCGCCTGCGCGTCGTCACCGCGGTCCTCGCCGGCCGCCTCGGCCGCTGGTCGCTGTGGCGGTCGCTCGCGTCGCTGTTCGCGCCGCGCGACGCCGGCGCGGCGCGCAGCGCGCTCGACCGCCTCGATCTCGGAGATCGCCTCTTCGACCGCTGCGACCGCCTGTCGGGCGGCCAGCTGCAGCGCGTCGGCATCGCACGCGTGCTCTGCCAGCAGCCGGACGTCCTCCTCGCCGACGAGCCGGTGTCGGCGCTCGACCCGGCGCTTGCGGACCTCAGCGTCGGCGCGCTCGTCGCCGAGAACGAGGCGCGCGGCGCGACGCTCGTCGCCTCGCTGCACGCGGTCGACCTGGCGCTGAAGTGGTTCCCGCGACTCGTCGGCATGAAGGACGGCGAGATCGTCTTCGACCGCCCCACCGCCGCGGTGACGAGCGCGATGCTGCACGACCTCTACGCGACCGAGGGACGCGTGCTGCCGCAGCAGGGCGTCGACGTCGTCGAGGCAGGCGCGGCCGCAGCGAACGTCGTCGTCCTCAAGCGCCCCGGCTGCCAATGAGCGCGTCGGTCGCGACGCTGCCGTCGCCGCCGGCGCGATTGCGCGACCCGGCGGCGCGCGGCCGCGTCGGCGCGCTCGTCGTCGCGCTCGTCGTCCTCTGGCCGCTGCTCGTGCTCGCCGAGTTCAAGCCGTGGCGGCTGCTCGAACCGGGCGGCCTGCAGGTGATGGCGAACTTCCTCGCCGGCTTCCTGCCGCCTTCGACCGCGCCCGACTTCCTGGCGCTGCTCGCGAAGGCGACGCTCGAGACGCTGGCGATCGCGACCGCGGGCATCGCGCTCGCGTTCGTCGTCGCCGTTCCGCTCGGCGTCGTCGCGACGAGGTCGCTCGCCGTCTCGCGCATCGGGCCGGGACCGGGCCGCGCCGCGGGAGCGGCGGTGCGCACGGCGGCGCGCGGCGTCCTGACGCTGCTGCGCGCGATCCCGGAGGTCGTGTGGGCGCTCGTCTTCGTTCGCGCGCTCGGCCTCGGACCCGGCGCCGGCGTGCTCGCGCTCGCGGTCACGTACGGCGGCATGCTCGGCAAGGTCTACACCGAGATCCTCGAGTCGGGCGACACGCGCTCGGCGCGCGCGCTGCTCGAAGCCGGCAGCCCGCGCATCGCGGCGCTCTTCTATGCGCTCGTGCCGAGCACGGCGCAGGAGCTCGCGTCGTACACGGTCTACCGCTGGGAATGCGCGGTGCGGGCCTCGGTCGTCATGGGCTTCGTCGGCGCCGGCGGCCTCGGCCAGCTGATGGACCAGTCGATGAAGATGCTCAACGGCGGCGAGGCGAGCTCGATCCTGCTAACGTTCCTCGCGCTCGTGATCGTCGCCGATGCGCTGAGCGCCGTCATTCGCAAGGTGCTGGCATGAAGAGCGGCGCGGCGACGGTCGCGCGAGACCAGCCGTGCTGGAGCTGCATCGCGCTCGCGCTCGGCGTCGTCGCGGCGGTCGTCGCGAGCTTTGCCTACCTCGCGGTCGACTGGAAGCAGCTGTTCGGCGCCGAGTCGATGCGGCTGATGGCGAAGTTCGTCGCCGAGTTCTTCCCGCCCGACGTCTCGCCCGCGTTCCTCGCCAAGGCGACGTGGGGAGCGCTGCAGACGTTCGCCGTCGCGGCGATCGGCACCGTGCTCGCCGCGGCGGCGGGCGGCGTCCTCGCGCTGCCGGCGTCGGGCCGGTTCGGCGTCGCGGCGCAGCTCGCCGCGCGGCTCGCGCTCAACTTCCTGCGCAGCGTCCCCGAGCTCGTCTGGGCGGCACTGATGGTGATCGCCGCGGGCCTCGGACCGTTCGCCGGCACGCTCGCGCTCGCGCTCCACACCACCGGCGTCCTCGGCCGCCTGTACGCAGAGAGCCTCGAGAACGCACCGCGCGCGCCCGAGCAGGCGCTGCGCGATGCCGGCAGCGGCGCAGTCGCGGCGTTCGCGTACGCGACGCTGCCGCTCGTCACCGCGCAGGCGATCGCGTACGCGCTCTACCGGCTCGAGATGAACATCCGCATGGCCGCGGTGCTCGGCTTCGTCGGCGCCGGCGGGCTCGGCCAGCTGCTCTACTTCCACCTCTCGATCTTCCAGCAGGCGCAGGCGGCGACGCTGCTCGGCGCGATGTTCGTGCTCGTCTTCGCGGTCGATTCGCTGAGCGCGTTCGTGCGCGCGCGGCTCCTGCCCGCGCACGCATGAATCCGGCGGCGGCCGCACCGCAGGCGCTCGCCATCGTCGGCCTGACGAAGCGCTTCGGCGCGACGGCCGCCGTCGATCGGCTCGACCTCGCGATTCCGCAAGGCGAGTTCCACGCCCTGCTCGGCCCCAACGGGGCCGGCAAGACGACGACGCTGCGCATCGTCGCCGGACTGCTGCGCGCCGACGAGGGCCGCGTCGCGGTGCTCGGCCACGACGTCGCGACGCACCCCGCCGACGCCAAGCGCGAGCTCGCGTTCGTGCCCGACGATCCGCTCGTCTACGACAAGCTGACCGCGCTCGAGTACCTCGAGTTCGTCGCCGGGCTGTGGTCGCTCGCGCCCGACGTCGCAGCGCGCGACGCCGAAGAGCTGCTGCGCCAGCTCGACCTCTGGCCGCAGGCCCAGCAGCGCGCCGAGAGCTACTCGCGCGGCATGCGCCAGAAGCTGGCGCTCGCCGGCGCGTTGATCCACGGGCCGCGCCTGCTGATCCTCGACGAGCCGCTGACCGGCCTCGACGCGGCTGCGGCGCGTCAGGTCAAGGATCTGCTCGTCGCCCGCGTCCGCGACGGCTGCACGATCGTGCTGACGACGCACATCCTCGAGATCGCGGAGCGCCTGGCCGAGCGCATCAGCATCATCCAGCGCGGCCGCATCATCGCCCAGGGCAACCTCGACGAATTGCGCACGATGGCGCCCGGCAGCGAGCGCGGCCAGACGCTCGAGGACGTCTTTCTCCAGCTCACGAGCACACGGCCTTGAAGTTCACGCCGGGGTCGTGGCCGTGGTTGCTCGGGCACGAGCTGCGGCTCACCTGGCGCGGCTTCAGCGGCTCGAAGTCGCGCGGAGCGCTCGCGCTCGCCGCGCTGCTGTGGCTGCTCGCCCATGCCGGTCTCGCGCTCGTCGTCCACGCGACGGGCTGGGGAACGCTGACGCCGGGGCTCTTCGTTGTGATCGGCGTCCTCGTCTGGTTCTGCCTCACCCTGTTGCTCTCGCAGGCGATCACGCACGCGGTCGGGGCACTCTTCGACCGCGGCGACCTCGACCTCCTGCTCGCCTCGCCGATCGCACCGCGCAACGTCCTCTTCGTCCGCGGTCTCGGCGTCGCGATCGCGGCGGCCGCGATCTACGCGTGGCTGCTGACGCCGGTCGCCGACGTGGGTCTCTTCACCGGCCAACCGCAGCTCGTCGCGATCTATCCGGCGCTGCTCGCGAACGCGCTGCTCGCGAC
>JASLGD010000235.1 GCA_030150305.1 Caldimonas sp.
GTGGCCGACACGATCGCGTGCGTGCTCGGCGGCGCGCGCGTGGAACTCGGCTGCGTTGGCGAAGTCGCCGGCCCGCTCGTAGTGCTCGGCGGTCGCGGCCAGGAAGTCGCCGGCGCGCACGCCGATACCGCTCGCGAGCCATTGCGCGACCTTCGCATGCAGCTCGCGTTTCGTGCGCTTGAGCACGGTGTCGTAGGTGACGAGGTGCAGCAGCTGATGACCGAAGCCGTATTCGTGCAGGCCGTCGAGCGCCGAATCCTTCCTGCCGATCACGAGCTCGCGCGCGGCCAACGCCGGCAGGGCGTGGCCGGCGTGCGGGTCGAGCGCGAACAGCGCCTGGTCCCAGAACACCGGCCCGATCACGCTCGCCGTCTGCAGCGCGACCTTCTCGGCCGCCGGCAGGCTGTCGAGGCGCGCCTGCAGCACGCCCGTCAGCGTCGGCGGGACGCTGGTCGCGAGCAACTTTTCGCCATGCACCGTCCACCGCTCGGTGCCGGTGCCGATCGCGCCGCGATCGATCAGCATCCTGAGGAGCTCTTCCATGTAGAACGGGTTGCCGTCCGCGCCTCCGGTCAGCAGCTCGCGCAGCGCAGCGGGAACGTCGGGCAGCTTCTTGAGGAGCTCGTCGGCGAGCGTCCGGCTCTCCGCCTTGCCGAGCGGCGCGAGGTCGATGCGCGTGTGCGCCGCGCCGCCGCGATGCCATTGCGCGCGCCGCTCGAACAGGGTCGGCCGCGTCGACGCGACGATCAACAGCGGCACGTCGGCGTCGACTTCGACGAGGGTGCCGAGGAAGTCGAGGCTTTCGTTGTCGGCCCAGTGCAGGTCCTCGAGCTGCAGCACGACCGGCGAGCCGGCCGCCGCGACCTTGCGGAAGAGCCGGGCCGCGGCGTGCAGCGCCCGTCTGCGGATCTGCCCGGGGTCGTCGAGGATGCCGCGGATGTGGCCGCTCTCGCGCCACTCGATGCCGATCAGGTGGCCGAGCAGGTGGGCGTGGCCCTGCGCCGCGTCGGCGCCGTCGTCGCGCTCGAAGAGCGGAACGACCCCTTGCTCCATCTTCGCGCGCGCGGCCTCGACGCTGTCGTCGTCTGCGATCTGGAAGCGCCACGCCAGGATGTCGCGCAACAGGCCGAACGGCTGTCCTTGCGTCTGCGGCGTGGCGCGGCCGCGGAAGATGAAGAAGGACTCGCGCCGGATCTCGCTCCAGGCTTCGAACTCGTGGAGCAACCGGCTCTTGCCGACGCCGGCATCGGCGACCACCGTCACGCTCGCCAGGCGTCGCTCGGAGAAAAGACGCATGAACGCGTGCTGCAGCGCCTCGAGCTCGCTCGCGCGGCCGATCATGCGCGTCGCGACACCCTCGATCCCGCGCGTGCCGATCCGGAAAGAGCGCGGCTTCGCGCGCAGCACGAGGTAGCTCTGGACCGGCTCGTCGAGTCCCTTGACCGCCATCGGCGGCTGCGCATCGACCTCGAACATGCCGCGGACCTGCGCATACGTGTCGTGGCTGATGCGCAGGGCTCCCGCGGGCGCGGTCTGCTCCATGCGGGCGGCGATGTTGACGGCGATGCCGCGGATCGTCGCTTCCGCGTCGACGCCGCCGCCGAGCAGCACGCCGCCGGTGTGGATGCCGACGCGCACGTCGAAGCCAGAGCGCCCGTGCGCCGCCTCGACCTCGGCGCCGAGCGTCTTGCCGAGCTCGAGCAGGGCGAGCCCGCAGCGCACGGCGCGTTCGCTGTCGTCCTCGCGGCTGCCGTCGGCGCCGAACACGGCCAGGATGCTGTCGCCGGCGTACTGCAGGACCTTGCCGCCGCGAGCGGCGACGACCTCGGTGCCGCGCCGCAGCGCGTCGTCCATCACCGCGCTGATCTCCTCGGGGTCGAGCCGCTGGCTGAGCGACGTCGAGCCGACGACGTCGAGGAAGAGGATGCTGACCTGCTTCAGCTCCTGCGCAGCGGCCGCAGCCGGCGCAGGCTCGGCCGCGAGCGCCGCCAGCCTGGCACGCGCTGCCGCCTGCATCGCGTCGACGACGGCGTCGCCGAGCGCGGCACGCTGCGCCTCCAGGGCCTCGATGCCCGCCTCGAGTTGCTGCTGCAGCGACGACATCGTTCGTGCAGCATAGCAACGCCGCAGCGAGCGCTCGAGACGTTCAGCAGATGCCGGAGCGCCGCTTATTCCGCCGGAGCGCCCGGTGCCGCCGTGCGCAACGGCGGGAACCGCAGCTGCAGCTCCGGCCCTGTCACCTGCACGATCGCGACCGCCTCGCGCAAGCCGTGGAAGCGATGCGATCCGAGCGCGCGCATGCGCAGTCCCGCGGGGCGCGAGCGGCCGAGCGCATCGTGCGCCGCGGCGGAGAGCAGGATCTGGCCGCCGTGTCCGGCCGAGCAGATCCGCGCGACGGTGTGAACGGCGAGGCCGACGTAGCCGGCGTCGGTCAGCGTCGGCCGGCCGCTGTGGATGCCGGCGCGCACGCGCACGCCGACGCCTTCGGGCCACGCGCGCGAGCGCAGCGCGCGCTCGATGCCGAGCGCGGCCTCGAGCGCATCGGCGGCGCGCACGAACACGGC
>JASLGD010000263.1 GCA_030150305.1 Caldimonas sp.
CCCGGTCGACGTGCTCGTCAGCGCCGACGAGGAGACGATGGACGAGGCGCAGCGCCGGGGCATCGTCAAGGCAGCAGAGCGGCGCGACGTCGTCTCCAACACGCTCGTCGTCGTCGTTCACGCCTCGGCGCGCAGCGTGCCGACGACGCTCGGCCAGCTGGCGCAGCCGACGTTCCAGCGCGTCGCGATCGGGCTGCCGGCGAGCGTCCCGGTCGGCCGCTACACGAAGGCGGTCCTCGAGGCTGCGGGACTGTGGTCCGCGATCGAGCCGAAGATGGTCGGTGCGAACACCGTTCGCCAGGCGCTCGACTACGTCGCGCGCGCCGAGGTCGACGCTGCGTTCGTCTACAGGACCGACGCGGCGCTCATGCCCGACAGGGTCAAGGTCGCGCTCACCGTGCCGACACCGACCGCGATCCGCTATCCCGCGGCGCCGATCGCCGCGAGCGCGAACGCGCAGGCCGCCGCGACGTTCGTCGCGTTCCTGCAGTCGGCGCCTGCCCAGGCCGTGCTCGCCAAGCACGGCTTCGGCACGCCCTGAGGCGTCGGCGATGGAGGCGGCGTGGGTGGCGCTCGCACTGACGCTGAAGGTCGCCGGCTGGGCGACGGCGTTGAACCTCGTTCTCGGCGTCGCGGCCGGGCATGCGGTCGCGCGGGCGCGCTTTCCCGGACGCGACGTGCTCGATGCCGTGCTGACGTTGCCGATGGTGATGCCGCCGACGGTGCTCGGCTACTACCTCCTCGTCGTGCTCGGGTCGCACGGTGCGCTCGGCGCGTGGTTGATCGAGCACTTCGGCATCCGCCTCGTCTTCACCTGGCAGGGCGCCGTGATCGCGGCGACGGTCGTCGCGTTTCCGCTCGTCTTCAAGGCGGCGCGTGCGGCGTTCGAGACCGTCGATCCGCAGCTCGAGGACGCGGCGCGCACGCTCGGCCTGCACGAGACGGCGATCTTCTTTCGCGTCAGCCTGCCGCTCGCGTGGCGCGGCGTCCTCGCCGGCCTGCTGCTCTCGTTCGCGCGCGCGCTCGGCGAGTTCGGTGCGACGCTGATGGTCGCCGGCAGCATCCCGGGACGCACGCAGACGATGTCGATCGCGGTCTACGAAGCCGTGCAGGCCGGGCAGGACGACGCCGCCAACTTTCTGGTCGCGGTGACGTCGATCGTCTGCGTCGCCGTGCTGCTCGCGGCGGGCCGGCTCGTTCCCGGACGCGTCGCCGCACGCGGCGGGTGAGGAGGGCGCCGTCGTGATCTGGAACGTCGAGCTGCACCGCGCGCTGGTCCACGGCGACGCGCGCTTCGAGCTCGCCGCCAGGTTCGCCAGCGACGCCGAGCGGCTCGTCCTCCACGGCCCGTCGGGCGCGGGCAAGACGCAGACGCTGAAGATGATCGCCGGCATCGCACGGCCCGACCGCGGCCGCGTCGTCGTCGCCGGTCGCACGCTCTACGACAGCGCGGCGCGCGTCTCGCTCTCTCCGCAGGAGCGTCGGCTCGGCCACGTGTTCCAGGACTACGCGCTGTTTCCGCACCTCACGGTTCGCCAGAACGTCGCGTTCGGCCTCCGCCGCGGCTGGCTGAATCCGCCGCGGACGTTCGTCGAGCCGGCGGTCGAGCGCTGGCTCGCGACGTTCCAGCTCGAAGGCGTTGCGAACCACTACCCGCACCAGGTCTCCGGTGGCCAGCGGCAACGCACCGCGCTCGCTCGCGCGCTCGTCAATGGCCCGCAGGCGCTGCTCCTCGACGAACCGTTCGCCGCCCTCGACAAGGCGCTCGCGCGCGGCCTGCGCGCCGAGCTGAAGGAGCTGCAGGAGCAACTGCGGCTGCCGCTGCTGCTGATCACCCACGACGACGACGACGTGCGCGATCTCGCCCACGACGTCGTCCATCTGAACGCCGGCCGGGTCGTCGCGGCGCCGGCGGCCGAGGAGTCGACGTGACGCCGCGCCGCCGCAACCCGGCGCGCCGCCTCGCGCTGCACGGCGCGGTGTGGATCGCGGTCGGCGACGAGACGCTAGCCGGCAGCGAGCGCTTCGGTCTGCTGCGCGCGATCGCGAGCGAAGGCTCGATCACGCGCGCGGCCAAGGCGCACGGCATCAGCTACAAGGCCGCGTGGGACGCGGTCGCGGCGATGAACGCGCTCGCCGGCGAAGCGCTCGTCGAGCGCAGCGTCGGCGGTCGCGGCGGCGGCTCGACCCGCCTCACGCCGCGCGGCCGCCAGCTCGTCGAACGCTTCGCCGAGATCGACGCCGCGCATCGCCGCTTCCTCGCGCTGCTCGACGGCCGAGCGGTCGATCTGAGTCGGCCCTTCTCACTGCTGGAGGTCCTGAACATGAAGACGAGCGCGAGGAACCAGTTCGTCGGCACCGTGACATCGGTGCGCTCGGGTGCGGTCAACGACGAGGTCGAGATCACGCTCGGCGGCGGCCAGCGCATCGTCGCGGTCGTCACGCAGGAGAGCACGCAGTCGCTCGGGCTGCGCACGAAGGCGACCGCGATCGCGCTGGTCAAGGCGTCGTCGGTCCTCGTCGCGACCGACCTCGAGGGCGCGAAGGTGTCGACGCGCAATCAGCTCGCGGGCACCGTCGGCGCGGTGACGCCGGGCGCGGTCAACGCCGAGGTCGTCATCGATCTCGACGGCGGCGGCAGCATCGCGGCGATCGTGACGCAGGCGAGCGTCAAGTCGCTCGGCCTCGAGCCGGGCAGGCGCGCGGTCGCGCTGTTCAAGGCGACGAGCGTCATCGTCGCCGTGCCGGCGTGACGTTCGAGCGCTGACGCAAGCGCCGGCGCATCCGAGCGGCGCGCCGGCAGCGCGATCAACGCGGCGGCGTCGCGTCGCCGCCCTGGAACCTGGTCACCGCAGTCGCGAGGTTGAACAGCATCCGCTCGCGCCCGAGCGTTGCCGCGAGCGGTGAGCGCCGGACCATCTCGAGCACGTCGGGATTGAGGCCGACGAGCCAGACGTCGACGCCGCGTTCGCGCATCCGCTGCTCGCCGTCGATGAGCATCTTGAGCGCGGTGTACTCGAGGTCGTTGACGCGGCTGAGGTCGAGCGCGACGACGCGCGGCTGCGTCTCGTCGACGAGCTCGCGGATGCGGTCGCCGAGCCGCTCGGCGTTGACGAAGAAGACGCGGCCCTCGGGCCGCAGCATCAGCAGGCCGGCAAAGGTCTCGTCGTCGTGCTCGCCGGTCATCGGCCGGAAGACGTCGGTGCCGCGCTTGCGGCCGACGACGCGGAGCTGCGGCGTCGCCGCCTGCATCGCGAGCGACGCCATCGAGACCGCGATCGCGACGAGGATGCCCTTCAGCGTGCCGAGCACGACGACACCGAGCAGCGCGGCGACCGCCCACACGAACTCGGTCCGGCGGATGGCGAGGATGCTGCGGAACGCCGCCGGGTCGATCAGGCCGATCGAGTAGACGATGACGATCGCCGCCAGCGTCGTCTGCGGCATCAGGCCGATCAGCGGGGCAAGGATCAGCATCGTGAGGAGCGCGATCGCCGCGGTCACGATCGATGCCAGCTGCGAGCGCGCCCCGGCCTGCCGGTTGACGGCGGTCTGCGACGTCCCGCCGCCGGCGGCCATCGCGCCGAGCAGCGCTCCGCCGGCGTTCGCGAGGCCGGTCGCGAGCAGCTCGCGGTTCGGCCGCAGCGGCGGGTCGCCGCGCGCCGCGAACGCGCGTGCCGCCGCGATCGACTCGGTGAAGCTCATGAGCGCGATTCCCAACGCGCCGGGCCAGAGCTCGTCGACGAGCGAGAGATCGGGCAGCACCAGCGTCGGCAATCCGCGCGGGATCGTGCCGACCGTCTCGACGCCGCGCGCGTCGAGGCCGAGCAACGCGATCGCGGCGACGCCGAGCGCGACCGCGACCAGCGGCGCCGGCAGCTTCGGCACGAAGCGCTCGAGCGCGACCAGCAGCAACAGCGTCGTCGCGCCGAGCGCGAACGTCGGCCAGAGCAGATGAGGCACTGCGTCGACGAGGGCGACGACGTTGTGGAAGAACCCGCCCTTGGCGATGTGGACGCCGAGCAGCTTCGGGATCTGGTCGAGCACGATGACGAGTCCGATCCCCGCCTTGAAGCCGACGAGCACCGGCTCCGAGATGAAGGTGGCGACGAAGCCGAGTCGCAGCGCCCACGCGATCACGAGGAAGCCGCCGGTGAGGAGCGCCACCGTCGCCGACGCGCGCAGCACGGCGGCAGCGTCGCCCGCTTGCGCCAGGGGACCCAGCTCGGCACCGACCAGGATCGCCAGCGTCGTCGTGCTGGTGACGCTCAGCACGCGCGACGTCCCGAGCAGCGCGTAGACGACGATCGGCACGAGGACGGTGTAGAGGCCGATCTGGACCGGCAGGCCGGCGATCGACGCGTACGCCATCGCCTTCGGGATCACGATCGCCGCGGCGATCAGGCCGGCGACGACGTCGGCGCTCAGCCACTCGCGCCGATAGTGGGCGAGCCAACCCGGCAGCGGGAGGGCAGACGAACGTGCCTCAGGATCGACGGCGAGGGACATGGGCGGTCGAGGCGACGCTCCGGGCGCGCGGAACGACGGCCGCGCGCCCGGATCATGCGCGCGAGGCGCACGACGCTGTATCGGACCAAGGTCTCACCGGGCCGCGGCCGCGATCGTCCTGCGGCGCGCCCTCGTCAGCGGCGCACGACGACGATCTGCGCGTGCTCGCTCGGCACGAGGAGCGAACCCCGGGCCGGGGGACGTTCATGCGGTCCGCTCAGGTCCGCAGCAGCGAGCGTTCGAGGCGCTGCATCTCCGCGCTGGCGACGATCTCGCCTTCGTTCGCGAACGCCTCGTGGTTGTGCTCGACGGTCGCGAGGTCGTACAGGTAATTGACCATGAAGCCGGCGCCTTGCGCGAGGCCCTTCTCGCTCGTGTCGGCCATCCAGTGCAGCCGCTCGAGCCGGGCGCCGTTGCCGAGGTGGAAGCGCGCGACCGAATCGAGCGGCTTGCCGGCGCCGTCCTTGGCATCGAAGAGGTAGCGAAGCGCAGCGCGCGAGAGTGCCTCGCGCAATCCCCTCGACGGTGCGCGGTGCCAATCGGCGTGGCGCAGCGGGTCGAGCAGCGGGCCGAGCGCGGCGTCGACCGAGGCGCCGTTGTCGGCGCGCTGCGTCGACAGCCAGCGGCAGAACCCCGGCAACGGCGACAGCGTGACGAACGTCGTCAGCGACGGCAGCTCGCGCTTCAGGTCCTCGGCGACCTGCTTGATCAGGAAGTTGCCGAACGAGATCCCGCGCAGGCCGCGCTGGCAGTTGGAGATCGAATAGAAGACGGCCGTCGTCGCGCGCTCGGGCGCCAGCGGCACGCGGCCGCTGCCGAGGAGCGGCGCGATCGCGGTCGGCACGTCGGTCGTCAGCGCGACCTCGACGAAGATGAGCGGCTCGCCGGTGAGCGCCGGGTGGAAGAACGCGAAGCAGCGGCGGTCGGCGGGCTCGAGGCGAAGCCGGAGGTCGTCCCAGCTCGAGATCGCGTGGACCGCCTCGTAGTGGATGATCTTCTCGAGGATGTGCGCCGGCGTCGACCAGTCGATCCGCTGCAGCGCGAGAAAGCCGCGGTTGAACCACGACGCGAACAGGTGGCGGAAGTCGGCGTCGACCGGGGCGAGCGCGGCGTCGTCCTGCAGCACGTGGAGGAGGTCCTCGCGCATCGCGACGAGCTGGCTGGTGCCGCGCGGCGCGAGGTTCATGCGCCGGATCAGCTCCTGCCGGCGCGGCTCGGCGAGCGCGTGCAGGCGCGCCGCGTTGCTCGAGTCGGGTCGCTGCACGAACTCGGCGACGGCGCGCTGCACGGTCTCGAGGTCGGGGCCGAAGCGGGTCGCGAGGAGCGTGAAGAAGCGGCGCTGGTCGGCGCGCGGCAACGCCCGGTAGGCGGCGAGCAGGTGCGTCGCGAGCGCGACGCCCGAGGCTTCGCCCTTGCCCGAGAGCAGCACCGAGGCCATCGACTCGAAGTCGGCGGTCGCGGTGACGCGCCTGCTGCCCCACCAGCGGGTCAGTCCGGCAAGCAGCCCTTGTCCGATCGCGCTCATCGGCGTCGATTCTCCGATCAACGCTCGCTGCCTGCGCCCCCGGGTTCGCGTGGTCGTGGCGGCGGCGAGCGCCGCCCGTTCAGGCGGCGGGCTTGGGCGCGACGCGCGCGACCCAGTCGGCGAACGCGGCGAGGAACTTGTCGACGAACTGCTTGGCGTCCGGCTTCTTGATCGCTCCCGAGTCGTCGAACATGTCGCCGGCGCCGCCGATGTACGCCTCGGGCTGCTGCAGCACCGGCATGTTGAGGAAGACGAGCGACTGGCGCAGGTGCTGGTTGGCGCCGAAGCCGCCGATCGCGCCCGGCGACAGCGAGACGACTCCCGCCGGCTTGCCGTTCCACGCGCTCTGGCCGTACGGGCGCGACGCGATGTCGATCGCGTTCTTGAGGACGCCCGGCACCGAGCGGTTGTATTCCGGCGTCACGAAGAGGACGGCCTCGGCTTCGGCGATCTTCTGCTTGAACGCCTTCGACGCGGCGGGCGGATCGGCGTCGTCGTCCTGGTTGTAGAGCGGCAGCTCGCGGATCTCGACGATCTCGAGCGCGAGCCCTGCAGGAGGCTGGGCGGCCATCGCTTGCGCGAGCTTGCGGTTGAACGAGCCCTTGCGCAAGCTGCCGACGAGGACGGCGACGCGACGGGGATTGGCCATTTTGGATTCCTTTCGAGGGGATTGCGGAGGTCGGCAGAATCGGCTTCAGCGTGCACCGGTTGGCATGCCATGTCATGAACAAGGCTTTCACCCGCGAGGTCGACCGCGACGACGAGGACGAGGACGGCGACATCGAAGCGCCGGTCCTGCCGGGCGGCGCGAAGAATTACATCACCGCCGCCGGCCATCGTCGACTGCGCGACGAGCTGAAGGCGCTCCTCGACGACGAGCGGCCGAAGATCGTCGAGACGGTGTCGTGGGCGGCCAAGAACGGCGACCGCTCGGAGAACGGCGACTACCTGTACGGCAAGAAGCGGCTGCGCGAGGTCGACCGCCGCATCCGCTTCCTCACCAAGCGGCTCGACATCGCCGAGGTCGTCGACCCTGCCGTGCACCACGGCAACGACCAGGTCTTCTTCGGCGCGACGGTGCGCTTCGCGAGCGACCACGGCGAGGAGCGGACGATCCGCATCCTCGGCGTCGACGAGGCCGAGAGCGCGCGCGGCGAGGTGAGCTGGGTGGCGCCGATCGCGCGGGCGTTGCTGAAGGCGCGCGTCGGCGACGAGGTGAAGCTGGTGACGCCGCGCGGCGTCGAGACGATCGAGGTGCTCGAGGTCCGCTACCCACCGCCCGGCGGCGGCGCCGACGCGGGCTAAGGCCTGACGCGGCCTCAGGCCTGACGCGCCCTACGGCTTGACGCGCCCTAGGGCTTGACGCGCGCGACGCGCAGCACCGCGGGCGAGCGGCGCAGCGTCCGCATCACGTCGGCGAGGTGATGGCGGTCGCGCACGCTGACGAGCAGCTGCAGCTCGGTCGTCTCCGCCGCGCGCTCGTGGCCCATGTCGATGTGCGTGATGTCGGCTTCGGCGTGGCTCACCGCCGAAGCGACCTGCGCGAGCACGCCCTTGCCGTTCTTGACGAGCAGGTTGACGGCGGTCTCGAACGAGCGCGTCGGCTGCTCGGCCCAGTCGACCTGCATCCAGCGCTCGCTGTCGCGCTCGAGCAGGCGCTTGCCGACGCTGCACTCGGCGGTGTGGACGGTGAGGCCCTCGCCGCGGCCGAGGTTGCCGACGATCGCGTCGCCCGGGATCGGCCGGCAGCACGTCGCGAGCTGGACCGATGCGCCTTCGCTGCCGTCGATCAGCACGCCCAGCCCTTGCGACGGCACGGTGTCGTCCTCGGCAGCGTAGCGGCCCATCGTCAGCGCGACGGCGCCGGCGCGAACGCCGCCTTCGGCGAGCAGGCGCGCCATCCGCGTCGCCACGATCGTCGCGATCTTGCGGCCGACGCCGATGTCGACGAAGAGGTCCGCGCGTGTCTTGTTGCCGGTCCAGCGCAGCAGCTGTTGCCAGACCGCGGCGCTCGGCCCTTCTTCGGGCGGAATCGTTAGGCCTTCGGCGCGCAGCGCCTGCGCGAGCATCTTCTCGCCGAGGCTCTCCGACTCCTCGAGCTCCATGTTCTTCAGGTAGTGCCGGATCTTCGAGCGCGCGCGCCCGGTGACGACGAAGTTGAGCCACGCCGGGTTCGGCCGCGCGTTCGGCGCGCCGATGATCTCGACGACGTCGCCGCTCTTCAGCTCGGCGCGCAGCGGCACCGGCTCGCCGTTGACGTTGGCGGCGACGCAGTGATCGCCGACGTCGGTGTGGATCGCGTACGCGAAGTCGACCGGCGTCGCGCCGCGCGGCAGCGCGAGGATCTTCGACATCGGCGTGAAGACGTAGACCGCGTCGGGGTAGAGGTCGATCTTGACGTGCTCGAGGAACTCGCCGGCGTCGCGCGTCTCGTCCTGGATGTCGAGCAGCGACTGCAGCCAGAGCGCGCCGAGGCGTTGCGCCTCGGTGCCTTGCGCGGCGCCGTCCTCGTGCTCCTTGTAGAGCCAGTGCGCGGCGATGCCCTTCTCGGCGACGGCGTGCATCGGGTCGGTGCGGATCTGGAACTCGACCGCGGTGCCAAGCGGGCTGACGAGCGTCGTGTGCAGCGACTGGTAGCCGTTCGCCTTCGGGATCGCGATGTAGTCCTTGAAGCGGCCGGGCACCGGCTTCATCAGCTGGTGCAGCACGCCGAGCGCCAGGTAGCACTCGGGAAGCGTGTCGACGACGATGCGAAAGCCGAAGATGTCGCTCACCTGCGCGAACGACAGGTGCTTCTCGCGCATCTTGGTGTAGATCGAGTAGAGCGTCTTCTCGCGACCGAAGATCTGCGCCTTCAGCTTGGCGGCGGCAAACGCCTTCTCGACGTCCTTCTGGATGCGGTCGACGACGTCGCGACGGTAGCCGCGCGCCTTCAGCACCGCCTTCGAGAGCGCCGCCTCGCGCCACGGGTGCAGGTGCTTGAACGAGAGCTCCTGCAGCTCGCGGTACGTCTGGTTGAGGCCGAGCCGGTGCGCGATCGGCGCGTAGATCTCGAGCGTCTCGGCGGCGATGCGCATCCGCTTGGCCCCCTCGACCGCGTCCATCGTGCGCATGTTGTGGAGGCGATCGGCGAGCTTGACGAGGATGACGCGGACGTCGCGCGTCATCGCCAGCAGCATCTTGCGAAACGACTCGGCCTGCGACTCCTCGCGCGTCGAGAAGCGCAATTTGTCGAGCTTGGTGAGGCCGTCGACGAGGTCGGCGACCGGCAGCCCGAAGCGCTCGATCAGCTCGGCCTTGGGGATGCCGCAGTCCTCCATGGCGTCGTGCATGAGCGCGGCCATGATCGCCTGGACGTCGAGCTTCCACTCGGCGCAGATGCCGGCGACGGCGATCGGGTGCGTGATGTACGGCTCGCCCGAGGCGCGAAACTGGCCGAGGTGCGCTTCGTCGGCGAAGCGGTAGGCGTCGCGGACGCGGCGGATGTCGGCGGCGTCGAGGTAGTCGAGCTTGACCGTGAGCGCGGCGAACGACGCTGCGGTCGCATCGGCGGCGGGCGCAGTGCCGTGCGTCGCCGCCGGCGGCGACGGCGGCGCACGCTTCTTCGGTGCGCGGCGGGCACCGAAGATCGACGTGAGCGAGCCGAGCGAGCGCGCAGCCATGCTCGGATTTTGCGCCGGGTCGGCGAGAGGCGCCGCCGACGCGGCAACCGGACCCGACGAGCGAGG